>JBBSDT010000048.1:0-13480 GCA_038240405.1 Ignavibacteria bacterium | reverse complement strand
ATTTTGCAAAATATTTAAAGTTGGTTGAACTTCAGCACGTAAAAACATCTATTGCTTATCCACAGGCAAATGGAAAAATCGAACGCTTTCACAGAACTATTAATGAAGAACACTTGAAGAAATCTTCAATGATAAACCTCAAAGATGCAAGAAAACAAATTCAGGACTATATTGAATTTTATAATACAAAAAGATTACACAGTTCGTTATTTTATCTGACTCCTGATGATTATTTGAAAGGAACTGTTAAAGAGAAACTTAATGTAAGACAAAAGAAGTTAACTGGGGCAAGAATTAACAGAATTAATATCAGAAACTTAGCTTCATGATCTACCTAAATTCAAATTTGAAAATTCCATTTTCCGCCGAACCAATACACACCCACCGCCCATCCGGTTTTATCATTTATAAATTCCAGTGGAAATGTTATTCACACCATCGAGGAGATCAGAGATATGAAAACTCCTACCGGAATAAAAAACTTAGACAAAGCAACTATTGAAAATTATCCAAATCCATTTAACCCTTCGACAACTATAAATTATAATATTCCAACGTCTGGCTCGGAAGAAAATTCAATTCAAATAAAAGTATTTAATACTTTGGATACTTTGGTCAACAAATTTCAAAATTAGTCAATGAGAAAAAACCTGCGGGAAGTTATTCAGTGAAATTCGACGGATCAGATCTGTTCGGCGGAATGTATTTTTACACTTTATCTTAATGGAGATAGGGTTCCGACTAAAAGAATGATGCTGGTGAAATAAATTGCCTCTTTTCAAAAAACATCAAAACCGTAACTATTTTCAACCGCCTACCCAAAATGTCAATGAATTTGAAATATCTGTCAATTTTTTTGTGACATTTTTGGTAAACTGCTTTCATTTCAGAGCTTATGATCACTTTTTTTTAGTTGCGGACTCTGTATTTTTTGTGTTCCAGTATTTTCCGGAAGTGATTCAGTGTTTTTGGACAATGTCGCATGATTTTCCGGCTCGCTCAGACGATTTTAAAATGATGTTTGAGTGCATCTTTTAGATGATTGGTCTCAAAATTATACTATTAGTGTTCATAAGTTCCGTGTTTGAACTCTTCAGGACGATGAAGCATCATTTTTTTCTTCCTTCTTGTGACATATTTTTCAGTAAAGCCTCCTTAAGTACGATGACTGATGGCTTAAGTACGATGACTGATGGCTTAAGTATTGATACTGTTTTCTTATTTTCGATATTTGAAGTCATTTGTTCGCAATTTCATTCTATTCTTTCAAAGTCTCATTTCTTTATTCCTCGATTTCAACTCTTAATTGAAAAGTTTCAAGTCCTAATTCTAATTTCTGAAGTCTTTGGGTTATATTTCATTTCATTATTTCAGGTTTACATTTCTTATGTTCCTGTTCAGAGTTCTTAAATCCGGTAATGGCTTGGGGAAGGAGATATAACAAGATATATTTACTGACTTAACCAACTCCGAATTTTTCCTTTGCAATTCTGGATCTCATACTGTGATAAATTGTCATAATGGGGCCGATGAGCATATAAATCCATCCGGCATAGCCCGAGTCGGAGGCGCTGACAAAATATGCAAATAATATTGATGCAATTCCAATTGACATAAGTATCGAATAAGAATAAATCCCCGACCGGGTTGCAAAAATTTCCTTATCACTAAGTTTAAGTTCATCCTGCTGTTTAAGCGCATGAATATACAGTAAGATAAAAATAAATTGAACAGATACAAATCCTGCCCCGTAAATTATCATAAGTTCCGGTACCTGGCTTTCCCTGATTACAACCTCGCCTGCTTTAACGTTTTGCATACTCTGGGAAACCAGCAGGCTAAAAAGAAACTTTAGCGGATACATATAAAAAAGTACAACAAATAGTAAGCATGCATTTAAAATCAAGGAATAAAAGCTTTGCAATCCGTATCTTCTGAAATACCTGAATTGTGCATACCATATCTGAAACAGAAGGGTAAAACTTATTGCAAATGCAAAAAACCCCTTCATAGTATTCATCAGCTCATCAAATGTTCTGGGAACTTCAAGTGAAACTATAAGAAGGGTCAAAGAAAAAGCAAATACGGCATCACTGAATGCTTCTATTCTGAGAACTTCAGTGCCTCTCCATTGAATAGCATCATTCTTTAATTTTTTTCGTTTTATTAATTCTTTCCTGAGCATCTATGAATAATTTTTGTAATTTATGAAAAGTATTTCAAAAACATCATTCAATTTGGAAAGAACCGTTTTGTCATTAATTTCGTTAATTAAATGAAAGCAAAAATTATAAATAAACATGAAATCTAAATTAATTATGCCATCAATAATCTTAATGTTATTATCTTTATTCACAATGTTCTCCTGCACAAAGCAGAATGCCATGAACAATCCCTCCGGCATGCCTAAGGATTCCTTAAAAAATGAAAGTAAGATTGAGTCAGATAAGTTTGAAGTAGTCAAAACTGACGACGAATGGAGAAATCAGCTTACCGATCTGCAATACCAGGTAACCCGTCAAAAGGGCACCGAGCCTCCATTCCACAATGAATATTTCGATAATCATAAAGATGGTGCATATTATTGCATCGACTGTGATCTGGAGGTTTTCACTTCAGATACAAAATTCGAATCGGGTACAGGGTGGCCCAGCTTTTACGCCCCTTACAGCGAGAAAAACATAATAGTTGGAAAAGATATGTCTCATGGAATGTCAAGAGATGAAGTTGTCTGCAGAAGGTGCGGAGCTCATCTGGGTCATTTGTTTGATGATGGACCGCCGCCGACAGGATTAAGATACTGCATGAATTCAGCGGCGCTTAAATTTAAAGAGAAGTAATATTTTATATTTGATGCCATTTCTATAACGAGATGGCATCAAATTAATTTATTGAATTGCTCCTTCCTTACCAGCTATTCTTCTAAGAACTCCGGTCTGCCCAACATCATATGCCTCATGAAATCCAAGTCCTGCAAGTTCTTTATTTTTTTCAGAGTCATCTTTATAATCTTTTTCCTGAAGGGTAGCCATTATTTTTTTCTGGGATACATTATATATTTCAAGCAGAGTATTGATGTCTTCAGCATTTTCGGAGGTAACTGGCTTAGAGCCCTGAATATATGTGTCTGTTATTTTTTCATTGCACATTTTGTCAAGTCCGAGAATTTCATGAAGATGATCCCGTGTTACTATTATATGACTATGACCCAATTCATACAATTTCCGCCTTCCTTTGGGCTCTTCAGACTATCTTCATGGGAAATTCCTTCAAAGTTTTTGTTCAAGACAAAGCTATTATAATTAAAAACCGTTCTGACTTCTTCGTTCATTGTTTTAATTTAAGATGAATGATTATTATTTAGCAGACGAATCCATATTCATAATTCCAAAAACATTTTCTTCAGTATCCGTGCAGTATGCTAGGTAGCCGACACCCTGTACTGCCATTTTAGGCACTACAACTTTTCCGCCGTTTTGTTCAACTTTTTTTATGTAATCATCTACAGAGTCCACATTAATTGTGTTATATACATTTCCTTTAGGATCCCTTCTCTTCATAAGTCCGCCGTTAATTCCCTGCTCTGTGTCAGGTCCCGTATTTATTAAATAGTATTCTTCCGGACCATCCCATTTGTTAAATTTCCATCCGAAAATTTTTTCATAGAATGCAGATGCACGGTTTGTATCATCGGCATGAATTTCGAAATGAACTACTCTTGGCATTTTTTTCTCCTTTAGTTTAAAGTTTAATGAATTTTTTTTCCGGATCAAATATACGAATAATAGTAAAATAAAGTTATCCTATCACTAAGAAATGATAAATTGTAAATGTTCAATTATCAATTGTTATGTAAAAAGAAAAAAACTAGAGCCCAACATTACTTTATACATAGTTATTCCCTCCAAAAATCACACAATTTGCATAGAATCTGATCTTAATTAGAAGTAAATTCTATTTATATAACCCATGATAAAAAACAAATCCGAATATTTACTAAACCGTGAACTGAGCTGGATAGAATTCAATAAAAGAGTTCTTGAAGAGGCAAAAGATGAATCACAGCCTTTGCTGGAAAGGCTTAAATTTCTATCTATATTCAGCACAAATCTTGATGAATTCTTCATGATCAGAGTAGCAGGTCTGAAGAGGCAGGTCAAGAGTAATGTAAATGAGCTTACTACTGACGGGATGTCTGCCCAGGAACAACGTGATACAATTTATGAAACACTTACTCCTATGGTGGAAGAAGAATATAAAATTTTTAATGATGTAATAATTCCTGAACTTGCCGAAAACAACATAAGATTTTATACATATAATGAACTCAACGATGAAGACAGGAATAAATTAGATAATTATTTTGAAGATGAAATTTTTCCTGTTCTTACACCTCTGGCAATAGATAATGTTCATCCCTTTCCAAACTTAATTAACCGCAGCCTTGCGCTGGCTATTATTCTTGAAGATCCCGATTCCAAAGAAATTGCAGAAAAAGTCTGTGTAGTGCAAATTCCCAATAACATTTCGAGATTTTATTCGATCGAATCGGAAAATCAGAACAACTACATTTTACTGGAAGAAATAATTAAGGCAAACGCAGAAAAGCTTTTTGCCGGAATGATTGCAATTGACTGTTTTGCATTTCGTATCACACGCAATGCGGATCTTGAACTTGAAGAGGAAGAAGCGGCTGACCTTTTGACATTGATTGAGGAAGAAGTCAAAAAAAGAAGGTTAGGAATTCTTGTCCGCCTGGAAGTTGACAAGAAAATGCCTGATAAACTTCTTAACTTTTTGAAAAACACACTTGATGCTGAGAACAATGAGATTTATAAGATTGACGGACCTTTAAACCTTGGTGATTTAATGACTTTAAATAAGATTGAGAAAAGGGATTTAAAATACGAAGGATTTACTCCGCGGATTTCCTCTTTCTTCAGAGAAGAAGCTGACTTTTTTAAGACAATTTCTGAGCACGATGTTTTTTTACATCATCCTTTTTATTCATTTTCATCAGTAGCGGAATTTATTGCCCAATCTGCAGAAGATCCGAATGTGTATGCAATAAAGCTGACCTTATACCGTACAAGCGGCGATTCACCGATTATACAATCCCTGATTGAAGCTGCAGAAAACGGCAAACAAGTGACGGCAGTTGTCGAACTCAAAGCAAGATTTGACGAGGAAAATAATATTATCTGGGCAAGATCACTTGAAAATGCCGGCGTACATGTCGTTTACGGGCTTGTCGGATTAAAGACGCATTGTAAAATAGCTTTAGTTGTAAGAAAAGAGGACACTGGAATGAAACGTTACCTGCATTTAAGTACGGGAAATTATAACTCGGTTACTTCACGAATATATACTGACTTCGGAATCTTCACCGCCAACCAGGACTTTTGTAAAGATGCTTCTCATCTTTTTAATTATCTGACAGGATACTCAAAGCAAAGAAGTTATAAAAAGCTTATCATAGCGCCTTTGAATCTCCGAAGAAAAATGCTGAAGATGATTGATGATGAGATTAAATGTCAGAAGGAAAATAATAACGGATATATTCTTTTCAAAAATAATTCAATGGTTGATGAAGAAGTAATAATGAAATTGTATAATGCTTCAAAAGCCGGAGTTAAGATTGATCTGCTTACCAGGGGTATCTGCAGGCTGAGACCGCAATTAAAAGATCTGAGCGAAAACATAAATGTTTACAGCATAGTGGGAAGATTTCTAGAGCATAGCAGGGCATATTATTTTCATAACAACGGAAATCCAAGACTATACCTTGGCAGCGCTGATATCATGCAGAGAAATTTCGACCGGCGTGTTGAAATTCTTTTTCCTGTTGAGGATATCCGGATTAAGGAGGATATTATTGAAATATTGAAGTTATATATGACCGATACTACCAAAACCTGGGTAATGAGCAGTAATGGAAGTTATATAAGAAAAGAAGAATTATTGAAAATATCAGATCATCCTTTTGAAAAAGTAAATATCCAGGAAGATTTTGTAAAAAAGGTCATAAAGAAACATGAAAAAGAATTGAAGGAAGATGTGAGAAAAAAGATTTCTTCCAACGGTGTGCATAAAAAAGTAACTCTGGAACCCTGAAGCGGCATCCATTAATTGATTACATCCTGATTGCAAAATTCTAATCTATTCTTTCCGCTTTAAATGCCAAAAAGAACTGACCTTAAAACTATCCTTATCATTGGAAGCGGTCCTATTGTCATAGGGCAGGCATGCGAGTTTGATTATTCCGGCACGCAGGCTGTTAAAGCATTAAAGGAAGAAGGATACAGAGTCGTTCTGATCAATTCAAATCCTGCAACTATCATGACCGATCCTGAAATTGCAGATGCTACCTACATTGAACCTATCACTACTCCATACATAGAAAAAATAATTCAGAAAGAAAAGCCTGAGGCAATACTTCCTACAATGGGAGGGCAAACGGCTTTAAATGCTGCAATGGAATTGCACGAAAAAGGAATTCTTGATAAATATAAAATTGAACTGATAGGCGCAAAGATCGATTCGATAAGGAAAGCAGAATCCCGTGAACTCTTTCATAATGCCATGCAGAAGATTGGTCTTGAAGTGCCGAAAGGAATCTTTGTTAAGAATTTTCATGAGGCTAAAAGTTTCGCAAGCGAAACCGGCTTTCCAATAATTATCAGGCCTTCTTTTACTCTGGGAGGCACAGGAGGAGGAATTGCTTATAATATAGAAGAGTTCGAAGCCGTTGTAAACCGCGGGCTTGATGCATCGCCTGTAAAAGAAATCCTTGTTGAGGAATCACTTATAGGATGGAAGGAGTTTGAGCTTGAAGTGATGCGCGATATCAATGATAATTTTGTCGTTATCTGCACTATAGAAAATTTTGATCCGATGGGAGTGCATACTGGCGATTCAATTACTGTGGCTCCTTCACAGACACTAAGCGATAAACAATACCAGGAGCTGCGGGATGCTGCAAAGAAAATAATTTCGGAAATAGGAGTTGAAACAGGCGGATCAAATATCCAGTTTGCAGTAAACCCTGACACAGGCAAAGTAATTGTGATTGAAATGAATCCCCGTGTTTCGAGAAGTTCTGCACTTGCATCAAAGGCTACCGGATTTCCTATTGCGAAAATTGCTGCCAAGCTCGCAGTAGGGTTTACCCTTGATGAAATTCCCAATGATATTACAAAGACCACACCTTCATGCTTTGAGCCTGTGATGGATTACGTTGTTGTTAAAATTCCAAGATGGGACTTTGATAAGTTCCGCTCGTCTAATCCGGACAATGATGTGCTTGGAGTGCAGATGAAATCTGTCGGAGAAGTAATGTCCTTTGGAAGAAATTTCAGAGAGGCATTTCAGAAAGCAATCCGTTCACTTGAGATCGGGCGCGCAGGATTTGGAGCTGACGGGAAAGATATATATACGTCGGAATTTTTAACCAATTTAGGAGAGAAAGATAAAGAAGAATATAAGTCCGGAATATTAACCAAGCTCCGCACTCCGAGAAGCGATAATATTTTTTTTATTCACTATGCTATGCTGCTTGAGGCAACAATTGATGAGATTTACAACTCAACAAAGATTGACAGGTGGTTTTTAAATCAGCTGAAGGAGATTGTAAATATTGAAAGGGAACTTTCCGGGTTTGAGATTTGAGGGATTTTAAATAAATTTTTTATTAGTATATCATTCTTCTTTTCTAATTATTAATGTTCTGGATTCTGCTTTCGAGGGAATGGCTAATCGGTTATCACACTCCTACCGATTTATCCAACGTTCTTCTTGAAGCATACACTATAACCATTACCAGTAAGAACAGAAGTACTCCATATGCTGCTGCCGCTCCGGTATTATATAATCTTAACTGAGAATATATTTCTACCGAAATAGTTTTTGTTGAATATGTGTAGAGCAGAATTGTCGATACGAATTCTCCGATAGAATTTATAAATACCAGCATTGCTCCCGATAATATTGACGGATAAACAAGCGGTAAAATAACTTTACTAAATGTTCTGGAATTTGTTGCTCCTAGAGTTGCTGATGCTTCTTCCAGCGAAGGATCGAATGAATTGAATCCGGATATCGATGATTGAGTTATTACCGGCAGATTGCGTACGGAATATGCAAGAGGCAAAATAATAAATGTACCGACAATTGGAACGAATGCAGTAAACGGCGTTGGTGAATTAAAGCTTATAATGAAGCTCAACGCAATGACAGTGCCGGGAATTCCATAGGGTAATGACAATAAAGTCTCCATAATATTACCACCCTTCAATTTTTTCCTCGAAATTAAATATGCGGCGCTTACCCCGATTAATACCGTTATAACTACAGCAATCAGAGACATCTCCACGCTGTTTAAGAATGGTTCAAAAAATTTTGAGTCTCCGAATATTTTTACATAATTAATCAATGTAAGAGGTTCTTTAAAATAATTCCTCATCAGTGAGCCTTCAGGTATAAGCGAAAGAAAGAATAAAGCTAAAACCGGAAGAATTATTATTAATGCAAACAGAGCTATAGATACAGTAGAAAAAATTCCGGATTTTTTTTGTGTCTGGTTTGAAGATGTTTTTGCAGTACCCTTCGTTCGTGTTTCGAAAGTATTTTTCTTCCTGTAAAATCTCAGTATTATCAGAAAACCTATGGAAATAAGAGTAAGCAATATGGATAGGAATGAAGCCAGCGCAGTGTCTCCGTTTATTTTTGCTGAATAAATTTCTGTAGTCAGAAATCTGGAAGACCCTCCGAATATAAACGGTGCCGAGAATGATGCCATGCTTGCCATAAATACTATTAACGAAGCGCCGATTACTGACGGTATCAACTGAGGAAGAATTACTTTTAAAAATGTTCTTGATCCTGATGCTCCGAGAGATCGGGAGGCATCTGTTAAATTCTCATCAAACTTCTGCATCGCTGAAGATACAAACAATAAAAAGAAAGGATAGAAAGAATAAATGTGAATTATTATTATTGCTGTCCATCCCTCAAATTTAAACGGAGCAGTCTGCAAATTAAATGTGAGAGAAATAATTTTTGTAATAAGCCCGTTTTCATTTAAAAGGAATAAGAAGGCAACTACTCCTACCAGGGGCGGGGTTGCAATAGGGACAAGCAGTAATGTATACAGGAAAATTTTCAACGGAACTCTTCTGAATTGAAGCACGTAAGCGAGATAAACTCCTATCAAACAACTCCCTGCAACAGTTATTAATGAAAGTAAAACCGAATTAAGTATTGATCTTGCTGCAGGACCTGAAAAGACACCTTGAAGCAGTCCGCCGGAAAAGATCGTTGTACTTTCTTTTACGAGAGAAAATAAAGGATAGCAGATATAACCAGTTATAAAAAAAATTATTAAGAGTAAGAGAAAAATACTCAGAGGTGTCAACCTGTTTTTTGTATTCATTTCTTAATCTTCCGGAAATTATTGTTAGCTAACTTCAGATTAACTTTGTCTCCTGTTTTTAATATATCAGCTCCTGCCGCGGACGGCTGTAAGGATTTTACCATTAAATGATTAACTTCAACCAGGTATTCTACTGAAAATCCTGTAAACTGGACATCAGTAATTCTCGCTTTGCTGTTCTCATTGCATTTGACGGGAATTAATTCTTCGGGGAAGACTGAAAGGAATTCGTCATCGCTTATGTCATTAATCCCGAAAATTTCTTTAGCAGCTGTTTTATCAAATAAATTTGAATGTCCGATAAATTCTGCAACGAAAATATTTGACGGAGAAAAATAGACTTCGTTTGGTGTGCCAATCTGTTGTATGTTTCCGCGGTTCATAACTGCGATGCGGTCCGACAAAGCAAGTGCTTCAGACTGGTCATGAGTTACATAAACAGAAGTAATTCCTATTTCTCTCTGAAGGCGTTTTATTTCATTGCGGGTTTCTATGCGAAGTGCGTAATCGAGATTCGAAAGCGGTTCATCAAAAAGCAACAACGCGGGTTCTGTAACTATTACCCGGGCGAGTGAAACCCTTTGCTGTTCTCCTCCGCTTAGAGTAGTTACACTTTTATATGCTTTATCTTTTATCTTAACTTTTTCCAGAACGGCTAAAACTTTTTCTTCAATTACATGTTTTGAATTTTTTCTGACCTCCAGCCCATAGGCAACATTTTCAAAAACTGTCATGTTGGGAAAGAGAGCATAGTTTTGAAAGACAATTCCTATATTTCTTTTTTGAGGAGGAACATTAGTAGATTCTTTTCCTTCGATGAGTATTTCACCGCTTGTAGGGTATTCAAGCCCTGCGATAATCCTCAGCAATGTAGTCTTTCCGCAGCCACTTGGTCCGACCACAGAAAAAAATTCTCCCTTATTTAACTCAAAATTTATATTGTTTAGAACTGTTACTGAAGAGAACGACTTTGATATGTTTTTTACTGAAAGGATAGACATTGAGTGTATTGTTTATCATACGAGCCAGAAACAGATCTGTTCAAAACAATTGCTTTCATTTATGCATACCAATTATCAGTGAAAAATCCTTGTCAGAATGTTGATTGGATCCTTCACTTCACTACGCTGCGCTCCGTTCGTTCAGGATGACAATGTCCAAGGGGAGGGCAGCGTGGGGTCAAACTTCAACGTGCCCTTATTTCGACTTACCTTTTATTTCGCTATCCCATTTTTTCATCCAGTCTGATTCTTTTTCGGAAATTAGCTCCCAGTCAAGATCCATAGATTTGTAATTTGCATCTGCTATCCATTTTGGTAATTTATCTTTTGGTATATCATTTCTTGCAGGTATGCGGTAAAATTTTTCTGCCTGAAGTATAAGACTCTGTTCATTCGTTACAAATTCATAAAACTCCTTTGCAGCTTCAAGATTTTTTGTCCCCTTTACTATGGCAATAGCATCCGTCAGAACAACTGTTCCTCCTGAGGGAAAGTTATATCCAAACGGATACTGGTATAAATTTTTTTGCAATATTATATCAGGCATATTCCATAAAGTTACCGCATCATTTCCTGCAAGCTTAATATACATTTGGGTTGGATCTGCGGCATAGGTGGAAGTATTATCATCCAGTTTCTTTAGCCATTCAAATCCTCCTGCATCACTGCCGGTTTTTTTGATTGAGTTAGCAATTATTGCAGAATAAATTACCCGCATAGTTCCGGAAGCCATTGGATTACGGATTACAATTTTGTCTTTCCATTTGGAAGACGTCAGGTCATCCCAATCCTGTGGAGCATTTTGATTGGTAAGTGATTTATCGTTGAAGGCAATTACCTGCGGTGTCAGAAAAGTACCATACCAGTTATCCTGCTTACTCTTGCTGTCGATGCCAACTTTATCAGCCCAGGTAGGCTTATACTTTTCTAGCAGGTTTAATTTTTCGGCTCGCATAAAAATAGTTGAAGGCGAACCCCACCATATATCCGAGAGCGGATTTTCTTTTTCTGTCCTGACCCTATCGAAAACTTCCTGCGAGCCCATATCGAGCCACTGGACGTCTATGTCAGGGTGAATTGCTTCAAACTGCTTTTCAAATTCACCAAGCATTTCTTTTCCATGTGGTGAATATACAACGAGTTTTTTTTTATTATTATTGGAACAGCTGTTGAAAAAAAATATGCTTAAGATTATTAAAGGAAGGAGAAATTTTTTCATTAAAGAAGTTTATCAGTTATACTCTTTTTTCTTGTAATTATTGATTTTCAGTTTGTCAAAAAGTTCTTTTACTTTTTCTTTTCCGCTTTCGGGGTTAATATCAAAGTACCAGTATTGTTCATAATCGCCCCTGTTCATAAGAAGCTGCATTGTGCCTTGAGACTTGTGCTCTGCGATAAGCCAGTTAACAATTATTTTATAATCCAGAACATCCTTATATCCGAATTTCTGTGTCCTGTCAAAAACAAACGGTACAGAATCACTTACATTTGTAACCGGATAACCTTCAAGGCCTTTGTAAATATAATGGACAGTATCATTTGCATTGGCATTGGAGCCGCCGAGTACAATCGGCCTTAAACCGGAGTCGAGCGAGCTAACGGTTTCAAGAGCAAGTATTCCGGCAGAACTGTGATGGGCATGTGTTCCAAGTGAAGGATTAAGTATAAAGACATAATCATATTTTTCACGCTCCATTATGTTTTTTAATTCACTCCTTACATAATTTAAATCCCAGATATTGCTGTCGAGAATTTCTTTTATATTAGCGGAGGTAACGTACCTGTGATCTTTCTGGTTAAAATAATAATAATTCCGGATGCCGATAATTTTTCCTCCGGCCTCAAGTTCCTTTTTCCGTATTTCCGGTAAATATTTTCTTCCGATGGCTTCGTCAGTTAATTCAAGTCCGTAGATATCTTCAGCCAGGGTTGAATATTTATATCCGCCCTCACCATTTGTGATAAGGGCTATATCAACAATTCCTTTAAGGTCATGTACTATTTTGTAATTAGTTGCGGCAAAAGCCGCATCATCATCAGGATGTGCCGTGACAACGAGGACTTTCGGAGGAATGCTCTGAGAATAAACTTCAGTACAGGAAAAAACTATAATGCAAAAAACGATCTGACAGAAAATTATACGGATAGCCTTCATAAGGAATTTAGATGTAACTTATAAAGAGGGAGATTAATTTTCAAGTGTGAAGGCTTGAGGCGTTGATTGGATGACCCAGAGGTGCCCCCGACAAAAGCACTCGGGAATGACAAGTATGCAGGAGTTGATTGTGTTCCGGCTCGCCTCGCTGAGCTCGACGAAGCGGGCTTAAAGATTGCCGGAATGACAAATGTTGGGTTAATTGAATTCTAATTCACTTTAATTAATTAAGCACTAAGGGTAACTTACTTAAACAATTAAAGCGGCAGATATACTTAATGTTTAAAACTCTTCTTTTATTTCTTATAATTTTTGCATTCACATCTTTTTCATATTCACAAAATATTGACAGAGGAATTATTAAAGGTAAAGTTATAGATGAAGAGACACAGGCTCCTGTTGGAAATGCAAGTGTGGAACTTTTGAACTCGGTATTGAAAACTTCAACTGATACTCTCGGAAGATTTGAATTTAAGAATCTTCCGGTAGATGTATACCGCCTAAGAGTTTCTGTTATTGGCTTTGAACCTTCAATAAAATCCGATCTAATTCTGTATGCGGATAAGCCACTTGAGATTACAGTTAGTCTTAAGCCAAGGGGAATTGTGACTGATGTTATAGATGTGAATGCAAATTCCTTTAAGCAAAGTTCTAATGTTAATGTAAGTTCAATAAATCTTGATTATGAAGAAATCCGGAGAGCACCCGGCGCTACCGAAGATATATCGAGAATGCTGCAAAGCGCACCGGGTGTTGCAATTGGAAATGACCAGAGAAATGACATTATAGTTCGTGGAGGTTCGCCTTCTGAAAATTTAATTCTTATTGACGGGATTGAAATACCAAATATAAATCATTTCGGGACCGATGGTTCTACAAGCGGCGCAATTGGAT
>JBBSDT010000047.1:0-13530 GCA_038240405.1 Ignavibacteria bacterium | reverse complement strand
AAGTTTCCAAGACTTAGGATAATACATGGCAAGACCAATATCTTTCTCGCTGAAGCTGTTCTTTAAAGAATCAGGAATTTCATAAGATGATTTAGCAGTATCCCGGGAAGTAGAATCTTTTCCCGTATTTTTATCAACCAATTTTCGCATTGAGTCAAGTTGTTTTGTAAAATCCATAGCTAGGCTCGAATCAAAGTTATCATCACGGCTTTTTTTCGGTCTGGAGACTATCGGAGGCTTAATAATTTTTCTTGGCGGAATTTCTTTCCTGGATTCTTTTACCTGGGGAGTATCCACCACCTGGGTAGGTATTTCAAACTTAGGCTTATTTGGATCTTCTACGTCTTCCAATTTAATTTTGGGATCCGGTAAATCCTGAATTACTATCAATCTTGATTGTTCATCCACAGCTTGATCCTGGTTCTTTTTGTTTAAACTGTAATAAATCACTATAGCAGCCAAAACATGTATCAAAACAGCAGCAGTAATTCCGATTGTCAGGTTTTTTCTTATTAATTTTCTTAATGCATCAAATGGATTTCTATATATTGAATCCTGATCTGAAAGATTTTCGAGACCTTCATTAAAAAAAGGCGAATAATCGGGGGGCTGAATTAAGTCAACAACTTCCGGGTTTGGAATTAATTTTACTTTACCCTGCTCTTTTAAATCATAAGTTGGGATTTCTAAATCAGGTTTTTCAGCATCAACTGTTATTGTTATCTCAACAAGCTGAGGTTCATGTTCAGATTTTGGCTTTAAGTATATTTTATTGCTCTGGGTTTGTGTTGCATTTTTCTTATCCCTCGCAACAGAATCTATTTTAACAACGTTATGTGTGTCAATTTTAATCCGTAATAAATTTTCATTTATAAGGCTAATCTGGAAATTACTTTTTTTAACTTCTTTTAATTCATTTGGAGTAGGGACTTCAGGTTCCGGAAAAAGAATATTTTGGCTATTATTCCCGGTGTTTAGCAATTGCTCTTCAATGCCAATTAATATCTCAACTTCCTGTATATGATTTTCAATGATAGGATATAAATGTATTTCATTACTCTGTGTCTCTTCATCGGAATTCTCGTGTTTTACAATTGATTCTATCTTAACTCCTCTTTTTGAGGAAACAATAAGTTTTAAAGTATTTTCATCAATTAAACTGATTTGATAATTACTTTCTCTTGTTTTGGGAATTATTGTCGATCGGGTGTCCTTATAATTTTCTTCTTTTACTTTCCCGTAGAACTCTTCTGATGTTTTGGAGACTTCAAAACTATCGGGTAAAACAGGTAAGATTTTTTCAACTTCAGGATTTTCAGTATCAGAATTAACTGTGCTTTCGGTATTAGAATGATCTTCCGAAAGTGATGAAGGCCTTAACTCTCCTTCTGCATGATTTTGGTCAAAAACTTCTGTAGTTTCAGAATCTTTCGGTTTTGCTATATCCGAAGAATTGTGATAAGGCTTGTGATGATCTTTATCAATCTGATTATCATGGTTTTCTGAATCTTTAATTATATCACCTGTAAGAAGGGTTCCGTGCTCATTTAAGTGGGTATTTTTATCAGGAGAAATCTTTTCATTTTCATGAATTTGATGATATTTCTCTTTATCTTCGGGTTCAGTGTTTTTAGGAATCTGTTCGTGAAATGATTCATTCGAATCTGAATTTGTGCTATTATCTGGCATTATATTTAATCAATAATAATTTAGAAAACTAATTTTAAACAATAAATTCAAATAGATATTAAATAAATAATATTTGTTTTATTTTAGTATGTTTCCTGACATACTCATTAAATTGAGAAAAGATAGAAATTGTTCCCTTTTTGTATAATATGTAACATACAATTTCTATGCAAAACCAATGTCTTCCTAAAAACGTAATTTAAGTTAGATATAAAATTATATAAAACCTTTGGATAGCAAAGAATACATATCGACAGGAATGTTGGAGTTATATGCCGCAGGAATGCTTAATGAAAATGACTCAATGGAAGTTGAAGAGATCATTAAGAAAAATTCTGAGGTTAAAAGTGAATATGAAAACATACTAAAAACAGTTTATTTAGCTGCATCTATAAATCTCAAAGTGCCTTCAAAAAGTGTAAAAGATTCAATCATAAGTAAAATTAAAAATACCTCTTCTACTAAAGATACACGGGTTAAGGAGATTCAGATGAAAAGAAGGAATCCAACTTTCCGTTATTTAGTGGCCGCATGTGTCGCTTTCCTTATATTGAGTCTTGGAACTAATTTTTTCTTATGGACCCGACTAAAAGATGCAAAAAATGAAATTGCGGTATTGTCAGATCAGAAGAAGGTAATTGTACAGGAAAATGAGGCAGTAAACAGAAAACTGAATCAGGCATCCCGTGACATGGAAATCATGAAGGACAGAAGTTATAAAATGATAGACCTTAAGGGTTTAGAAAAATCTCCCGGGTCTAATGTACTTGCTTTATGGAATCCTGTTACAAAAAAAGTCTATGTGGAGGTCTTAAGTTTGCCTGTTCCGCCTGCCAATAAACAATATCAATTATGGGCTATTAGCAACGGGAAGCCGGTTGATGGTGGTGTAATGGATGTTGATCCTGCCGATAATAGTCTTCATGCAATGAAAAATATGGAAGATGCACAGGCTTTTGCTATTACACTTGAGCCTAAAGGAGGAAGCATAAGTCCAACTATGGATCAAATGTATGTTATGGGTAAATTATAATATGTTAATCAAGTTTTTTATCTTCCTAACTATTAAAAATAATTAACAATTTAAATGGAAACTTACTACAATGCTTCAGATTTAAAAAAATTTCCTGATATTTCGGAATTTGACGAAGATTTGGGAAAAAAGTTTTTCGATTACTATGGAACTGTTTTTGAAGAGGGAGCCCTTACAGCCAGGGAAAAGTCTCTAATAGCTTTGGCTGTGTCTCATGCCATCCAGTGTCCGTATTGCATTGATGCCTACTCTCATGATGTATTGGAAAAAGGGTGCAGTGAAGAGCAAATGATGGAAGCTGTTCATGTTGCTGCTGCAATCCGGGGCGGTGCATCGCTGGTTCATGGCGTTCAGATGATGAATCATGTAAAAAAAGTTTCTATGTAACGTCAATAATTTTTATTTCGAATAGTAAATGCTTTTAAAATCTTTAAAGAACAGAAATTCCGATTTAGCGAAGCCGGTAGAGCAGTTAAAAATTCTAAACAGATTTGCCGGTAAATCTTTCCCTTCCTTCCTTAATAGTTGCGGACATAAATTAACCTCCGGGAAAGTTGAGATATTTCAGGTTAATGTAGGAAAAATGTGCAATCAGACCTGCAAACATTGTCATGTAGATGCAGGACCCGACAGGAAAGAAATAATGACTAAGGATGTAATGCAGTTATGTCTGGACAAGCTTTCTGAAACGGATATTAATATAGTAGATATTACAGGAGGTGCTCCTGAACTTAATCCCAACTTCAGGTGGTTTGTTAGAGAAATAAAAAAATTAGAAAGACATGTTATCGTCAGATGTAACCTTACTATTATACTTTCCAATTCTAAATATTCCGACCTTCCGGAATTTTTTGCAGAAAATGAATTAGAGGTAGTATCTTCTCTTCCGTACTATCAAAAACTCAACACCGATCGCCAAAGAGGAGAAGGAGTTTTTGACAAATCCATTAAGGCCCTTCAAATGCTAAATGAAACAGGGTATGGAAAAAATGATTCCAATTTAATTTTAAACCTGGTTTTTAATCCTTCAGGCGCCTTTCTTCCTGCGCCGCAAGCATCGCTTGAAAGGGACTTCAAAAAAGAGCTTCTTAATAAGTTTGGAATTGTCTTCAACAAATTATATACTATTACAAACATGCCGGTAAGTCGTTTTCTGGAATATCTGATTGAATCCGAAAATTATGAATACTATATGGAAAAACTCATTAATTCTTTTAATCCCGCTGCAGTAAAAAATTTAATGTGTATAAATACTGTCTCAGTCGGCTGGGACGGATTTTTGTATGATTGTGATTTTAATCAAATGCTTGAGTTAAAAATAAATGATACCCATAAACATCATATAAAAAATTTTGATGCAGATTATCTGAATAAGAGGGAAATTATTACGGGACAGCATTGCTTCGGATGTACTGCAGGCGCAGGCTCTTCCTGCGGAGGAGCAACTGTTTAATAAATTTTCTAATAATTAATAATTTAAAAATAAATAGCATGAACAAAATTAAAAAAATAAGATTTGCTTTAAGTTGTCTTTGCCTTGGTTTGATTGCAGGATTTTTATTTTTTAAAGGCATTACAGCCAACCCGCCGCATTCATTAAATACTAATAAATCAACGGACAATATTCAAAATACTTCACCAATAAATTCTAATTCTTTTTCGGATGAAGCGCCGGAGATAAAAAATAACGGTAAGTGGATAAATACTGATAAAGAAATTACTCTCGAAAATTTAAAAGGAAAAGTAGTCCTGATTGAATTCTGGACTTTCGGATGTTATAATTGTCAGAATACCCTTCCATATTTGAATAAATGGTATAATAAATATAAGTCGGATAATTTTGAAATGATCGGTATTCATTGCCCGGAGTTTGACCGCGAAAGGAATTTTGAAAATGTTGTAGAAAATGTGAAAGAGCTTGGAATAAAGTATCCGGTGCTAACTGATAATGATTTTTCCGTATGGAACAAATATGAAGTCGATGCATGGCCAACAATTTTTTTAATAGACAAAAAAGGACTGATACGGTATAAAAAAGTAGGAGAAGGTAAATATGAAAAAACAGAGCAGACAATTAATGAGTTGTTGAAAGAAGATATTTCAGGAGAAAAAAATAATTAAGATTATAATGGTTAATATTATAATTTCATGCCGGAAAACATTGTAATAATAGGAAACGGAATTACCGGTATAACGGCTGCAAGACATATCCGGAAAAGAAGTGATAATAAAATCACTGTAATTTCATCCGAATCAAAATATTTCTTTTCAAGAACTGCGTTAATGTATGTCTATATGGGACATGAAAAATTGGTTAATATACAACCCTATGAAAACTGGTTTTGGGAAAAAAATAAAATTGAACTAATTCAGGATTATGTTATTTTTATAGATACCGAAAATAAAAAGATAGATCTGGCAAGTGGAATCGTAATAAATTATGATAAGCTAATAATTGCTACTGGTTCAAAATCAAATAAATTTGGGTGGAAAGGACAGGATCTTGATGGAGTCCAGGGATTATATTCATTGCAGGATCTTGAACTTCTTGAAACAAATTCCAAAAATATTTCCCGCGCGGTAATTGTCGGGGGAGGATTAATTGGAATTGAACTTGCTGAAATGTTATCTTCCCGTGATATACCTGTTACAATACTTGTCAGGGAAAATAATTACTGGAACAATATCCTTCCTGATGAGGAAGCTCAAATGGTTAACCGGCATATTATCGAACACCATATTGATTTAAAATTATCTACCGAGCTGAAAGAAATCATTCCGGATGAAAATAAAAGAGTCAGTTCTATCCTCACTTCTAAAGATGAAAAAATTAAGTGTCAATTTGTTGGGCTAGCTGTTGGGGTAAGCCCTAATATTGACGTTGTTAAAAAAACTAATATTGAATACAACCGGGGGATATTAGTTAATGAATTTCTTGAAACTAATATTCAGGGCGTTTATGCAGCTGGTGATTGTGCAGAATTCCGGAATTCATTTGCTCACCGGAAAAATATTGAACAGGTCTGGTACACCGGAAGGCTTCACGCAGAAGCTCTGGCTCAGACTATTTGCATGAATAGAACACTGTACCAGCCGGGTGTCTGGTTTAATTCTGCAAAATTCCTTGATATCGAATACCAGACATATGGACTTGTAAACATGAACATACCGGGTGAAAAAAATTTATACTGGGAATGTAAAGATGGTAAAAAATCCATAAGAATAGTTTATACTGACGTAGGAGTAATAGGTTTTAACCTTATGGGTGTAAGATACAGACAGGAAGTTTGCACTTCTTGGATTGATAAGAAAAAATCAATACAATTTGTACTTCAAAATCTAAGTGATGCCAATTTTGATCCGGAATTTTTCAAAGAGTATGAAAAAAGTCTGATCAATTTATTTAATATACAAAACCCATCCGATAAACTTTTATTAAATAGAAAAAGAAAGTTATACAAATCATTTCTGAATAACTCCAAAGAGGCTGTTTGAATATGAATGAGGCAACATTTAATCATCCCGTTAACCATGAGAAAATTATACTAAAAAAATTCGGACTGGCATTATTTTCTGCAGGAATGATCTTTTTTCTCATTAGTTTTACAAGCGTTACACGATCTAATCCCATAATTTTTTTTATATTAAGCATTGGTCTGGGGATTACAGGAGCTTTGATCTTTTTCTTTGCACAGTTAAAAGAATCACTTCCGGGAGTGAAAAAAAATAAGCTTAATTTCCTTTCAATGACCAATCGGGGACTGCTTGGATGGGCAGCAGCAGTCTTTCTGACAGGCATGTATATATTAATTTATTGGTTTCCGGAACTTCTTGAAAATGTAATCCGGACGTTTGACTGGCTCAGCTATAGTCTGAACGGCAATCCCGCGAACCAATGGTTTTTATATGGAACCCTTTATACAATTGCGGTACTTGTGATGGGGATCAGAATGATTATTCACAACCGTCATAACAGGTATCAGATTATCAGAACACTTTCAGTAATGTTTTTTCAGCTTGTGCTGGCATATCTCATCCCGATGTATATTCAAAACGGCTTCTTCTTTTCATACTTCTGGCCCTTAAAGTATGAATATTTATTTCCATCGAGCTATGATTATTTAGTTAAATCAGGAGGGATTGGTATGTTTATGTTCTTTTGGGCTGCGGTTATGACATTTGTAGCTACTCCCATACTGACATATTTTTTCGGCAAGAGATGGTACTGTTCCTGGGTTTGCGGCTGTGGCGCTATGGCAGAAACTTTGGGCGATCCCTTCCGGCAAAACTCAGACAAATCTCTTAAAAGCTGGAAAATAGAAAGATGGATGGTCCATTCGGTACTTCTCATTATTACTATTGTGACAGCTTTACTTTGGCTGAACAGGGTTAACAATAACTTCATGCTTGGAAATTTTACGGACAGCGCGGCAAAGTGGTATGGCTTTTTTATCGGTGCAATGTTTGCAGGAGTGATTGGCGTGGGATTTTATCCATTGATGGGAGGACGAGTCTGGTGCAGATTCGGATGCCCTATGGCAGCATATCTTGGGATAATTCAAAAGTATTTTTCCAGATTCAGAATTACCGTTAACGGGGGGCAATGTATCTCCTGCGGTAATTGTTCCACTTATTGCGAAATGGGTATTGATGTGAAATCTTATGCCCAAAGAGGTCAGAATGTAATCCGGTCATCATGCGTAGGGTGCGGAATTTGTTCTGAAGTTTGTCCACGCGGAGTGCTTAGATTGGAAAACGGTCCTGTAAAAGGAAGGTATGAATTAAATAATGAATATCTCCGATGATTTAACCTCTTTATATTTTTTTATTACAAAGTATTTTAAATTCTATTCTATCCAATCGTTTAAAAAAATTCAGTCTTACTCTTTTCCTTCTTATACATTTTATGCCTGATGTTTATATCTTAATCCCCGTACTTAATGAAGAAACATCAATAGGTAAAGTCATTGAATACATTCCTGAAAAAATTGCTACTGAAATTATAGTTGTAGATAATGGATCTTCCGATAATACAATAAAAATTGCTAAACAATCCGGTGCAACTGTACTCTGCGAAAGTCAAAAAGGTTATGGAAGCGCTTGCCTCAAGGGTTTAAGTTATCTTTTCAAAAAAAACCTAAAGGATAATGATATTATTGTTTTCCTAGACGGAGATTATTCTGATTTTCCGGAGGAGATGAATGTTATTATTAAGCCTATACTTGAAGAAAATTGTGATTTGGTAATTGGTTCAAGAATTTTAGGCAGGAAAAATAATATGACTGAAAATGGCGCTCTTCTTCCGCAGGCATTATTTGGCAACTGGCTATCAACCAAATTAATAAAAATAATTTGGGGATATTCTTTCACAGACCTGGGTCCCTTCAGAGCAATTAAAAGCTCATCATTGAAATTATTGAATATGAATGATAAGAATTATGGATGGACAGTTGAAATGCAAGTCAAAGCTGCCAGGCTAAAAATGAAATGTAAAGAAGTTCCGGTCCATTACAGGAAAAGAATCGGACAATCAAAGGTGACGGGTACATTAACCGGTTCCTTTAAGGCAGGTGTGAAGATTCTTTTGACTATTTTTCTTCTTACATTTGATAAAAATTAGCTGAAGCATTATGGTTATGATCGATGAAATAACTATTTCAGGCATAAATAATTCAACACTCATTATTTATCAGAATTTTTTCTTTTATTTCTAAGGAAAAGAAAAATTGTTCGAATTTTAAACAGAATAATTACCGGCATTGAATTATTTCAAGGATAAACACAACTGTTTAATAATTTGTTCTTATTTAATTGTTCTGCTCTCCTTCTATTTCTTTGAGCTGAATAATTACAATACTGTCATATTATATATCATAAACTTCTCTGCTTGCTTTTTTCTCTGCATTATCTTTTTCCTCAGGAATAGAAACAAAACCGAATTCCCTTTTGTCGTTATTCTCTTTATTGCTTTACTCATGAGAATAATATTAATTCCTGCAAGTCCTGTTACAAGCGATGATTATTACAGATATCTCTGGGATGGAAAAGTCCAGAGTGAAGGGATGAATCCCTATGAATTCCCTCCGGCGGAGCTGAAAAATATGCAGGACAGTATTTTATACCCACACATAACTTATCCGGAAATAAAAACAATATATCCTCCACTTGCACAGATTGTTTTCTTACTCAGCTTTAAAATATCCGGTTTTAACTTCTGGGGTCTAAAAATATTCTACTTAATTTTTGAAACAGCTATACTTTTTTTCCTTTTTAATATATTAAAGCTGTTGAATACAAATACGAATTACATTTTTCTATATGTTCTTTCTCCACTAGTGATATTTGAATTTTTCATTAACCTTCATATTGATATAGCGCTTATTCTCTTTTTTACCGGCAGTATTTATTTTGCTTTAAAGAAAAATTTAAATATCTCGTTTCTTTTTCTCGGCTTTTCGGTACTAAGTAAAATTTATACTTTGATTTTTCTACCGGTATATATTCTCTACTTTATAAACCTTAACATTCAATATAAAAAAATATATTCAGGAATATTTTGTTTCCTACTGTCATTTCTTCTCATTGCTCCTTATCAAAATTATATCGCGGGTCTTTTTTCAGCTCTGCAGAATTATATGCGGCATTGGTATTTTAATAATCTATTTTACGTTATTTTTAAATACTTTGGTGATATCGCTGGATATTTTGGTCGTGGTGTCGCAAGGTTAATATTAATTCTATTTTTCGTTATTGCATACATTTACATTTTAAAATCAGGTTTTCCTTTTGTTATTCAATTATTTCTCGTTTCTTTCTTTTATCTTTTTCTTTCCCCGACGGTACACCCGTGGTATGTAAGTCTTCTTGTAATGTTTCTTCCATTCTGTTTTAGTTATTCTGCATTATTCTGGAGTGGTGTATTAGGATTTGTAAATATTACCGTATATTTTTATTTAAAAAATAACAAATGGGAAGACTTTATTCCCGTTTTAATAACAGAGTATATAATGCTGGCTGTGTTAATTTTCTTTGACATAAAAAACTTTAGGAAAATAGTACAACTGCAAAAATCTCTGTCATTAACTAAGTAGTTAAAATTGACCAAAAAAGCTTTAATAGTTTTTGCAAAGAATCCCATATTGGGCAAGGTAAAGACACGTCTTGCAAAAGAAGTTGGAAACGACCGGGCATTAGAGCTTTATAAGACGCTGATGGAAATAACATACCGGCAAACTAAAGATATTGATTGCTCCAAGTTTTTGTTTCTTTCACCGAATATTGATAATGATTTATTCGATCAGGATTATATTCAGATGTTGCAAACCGGTAATGACCTTGGAGAACGTATGTCAAATGCTTTTAACTACATCTTTGCAAAGGATTATAACAAAATAATTATTGTAGGTTCCGATTGTCCGCAACTTACCCCAGAAATTCTTAATGAGGCATTTGAGAAATTATATCACTTTGATTTTGTTATCGGGCCGGCAGAAGACGGCGGTTATTATTTAATCGGAATGAAGGAGCAATGCAATATTTTGTTTAACGGGATGGATTGGGGCAGTAAGAATGTTTTATCTGAAACAATAAGACGACTGAAAGAAAATAATCTTAATTTTTATTTATTACAGCAGCTAAGTGACGTTGATGAATTGAAAGATTTGGTTAAATTGTTGTAACAAAAATATGTTTGTTAAGCATTATCTAACAAAAAATTAAAAGAAAGCTTTTATCTCCGCTCTTCCGGTGTGTATAACTCTTCCACGACCTTCTGCCCTTCCATCGTAATTAATTGAGGCCTGAAGATTCTTGCTGATGCTGTAATCAAAAAATGCCCTCCATAAAAAACTTTTACCTTCAATTCTTCCATTAGTAAGTTCAAACGGAAATGATTCATTGGATTTATTCAATCTGACTTCATCTCTTTCAATTTCCAATCTTATGCGCCCTAGTAAAGCAAACGAATAAATAAATCTGATCAGCTGCTGGTTTATATCAGCCTGGGTTGGAATAAAAGGATAATTATCGATGGCACGGATAAAATTCAGCTGAAAACCGCTTTCCACTTGCTCTACAGGTCTGTATGAAAAATCTGTGTTAATACCATTTGAATTTATGTTTCTGTTTCTAACGGAGGTGGGAGGAGCATTGTTTCGGTCAACATTATTAAGATATTCCAGCAGTGTAGTAAAATCTTTTGTCAACCCGACTTTGAACTTGGCAGACCTCTGAATAGTAAATAATCTTTCATTACCGCTAACAAACTGATTAAAGGTTTTCTGCTGAATATATCTGAATTTTAATGAATAAGAAGGATTGAATTCAAAAAAATTTATATCCTGTTGAAAAAGCTGGGTTCCGGTTAATGTATTTGAATCATTTTGAAAAGTATTAAAATGCAGAAAATAGATGTTATTAGTATTTGCATCTTTGCTCTTTTCTTCGGTCCGGAAATAAGTTTCGGTTGAAGTGTTTCTTAATAGTTCTGACAAAAAGCCACTTCCTGTAACTGTGAACAATCTCGTTGGTCTTAAATTAAATCTTGCAGAAGTATTTAAAGCTGTTACGGGAAACAAATCCGTTGTAGGTCTGTTAATACGGATATAATTTCCATCATTGAAATTTGTGAGTTGAAATTCGTTTTCATCCTTTAGCCCGTTACCATTTAAGTCACCGAGATAAATATAATTTCCTTCTCCAACACGTACTTCGACAAAAACTTTTTCAACTTTCGCCTGTCTTTCGCTTGAAATATTATAATATAAATCTGTTTGAAAGGCACTGTTTAAAGGGTCCAGGCGTGTTTGCCAGTTAACCAGTAAAGTATTATTATTTGCATTTGCTTCAGAGATGAAAGCATCCGCAAATTTCTTATTTCTGAAGGTCAGCTCAAACAAGGTTGAAACCCATGAAATTCCTCCGTACCGCAAGCCATAAATCTGCGTAAAAGAATTTGCTTCATTCTGCAAAGTACCGTTTAAGGGCAAATTGTCATTCCTGAAACCTAATTGTGTATAAAGATTAAAATTATGAAAATTGTTCAGTATAAATTTCGGCATCAATTCAAGGAATGAAAAACTTCCTATATCCAGGCTGTCTCCCTGTATACCCTTCAGCTTACTTTGGCGGTTTTCCTGGTTAAAATCTATTCTTAATTCCAGATTGGGATTATCAAACGAAAAGCCGCCTAAAAATTTCCTGTAACCTGCTGATGCAGTTTGTCTTATCCAATTGCTGCTTGAACCAAGTATAGAATTGTTACTCTTGATTAATTCAATTTTATATTTTGCATCCGGTAAATTCAATGAGTCATTTCTTAAAGAGAAATCTGCCACACTTCTCAGTGCATCGAATTGGTCACCTCTTAACAATTGTCCAAAGCTGGCTAATAAATCAATATTTTTAGTTGGAGCAATTCTTAATGAAGCCTCCCTTAAATCTTCAGTAAGTCTGTTTGAATCCTGAATATCATACTGCCTGTAAAATTCGACAGGGTTATTTCTTTCCAGCGGTTCAAATACTCTATTTATTAATTTTTCTCTTACGCCAAATTCCAGTGTTTTCAATTTTATTCCAAGCATCTTGAAATCATATTTGTTAATTCCGATAGCGCCGTTGAAAGCAATTCCCTTATTATTATTATCGTTAATTGTCGAAAACTTGTTAGCATCAAAAACCGAGACTGCCGTCTCAAGGTTAAAAGTCAATTCTTTTCTGGGAGAGGAGATGAAATTGATATTCATGTCAGCAACCTGATAAGAACTGGGAAGGGGAATAAATACTATTGTGTCATAATTTCCCTGATTTGACCCGACGAAGTTATATTGAAATTGACTTTGTTGTATATAATTTCCATTTCCCTGACCAACAAATGAAAAGGTTACCTGATAAACGGAGTTCGAGTCATTTGGCAGATATTTGTAAAACTTCACTTTGCCTTTGGCAATCATCGTATCGACTTTTGCATATAAACCTAATCCGATTCCCAGTGAATCTTTTCCTACAAACTGAACTCCTGACTTTACAGCTTTAAACCTGTCATCTCCTGCATTTGCAAGTATTTGCTTGTCCTGATCAGTTAAGGTGAAGTCAATAGTTTTATCCTGATTATCATTCTGGTTGACATACGATCCTGTCAATCTCAGCTTATTCTTAAAAAGATTAATTGTATTCGCGCCTGTAAGAAGTGTTCTGGAATATTTCCGGTCAGTATATTCAAAGTCGACTATGATTCTTGATGCATTGGTGATTATTCTGTTATTTGTAAAACGTATAGTTCCGATTCCGTAGTCAATTACATAATCAGCCTGTTCCCCTCTTATCATCAGATTTCCATCAAGATAAACCTTCTCCGAGCCCGAAAGGATCAGGATATTTATTTCATTATCCTTCCCGACTAAAATGTAAGGACCCTGATTACCATCGCTTCCATTGAAAGAATTCGTATTGAATTTTCCCCGTTGTACTGCTCCACTCAGCAAAATACTTCCGGAGCCGTAGTCCCCGAACGCCTTGGCTCCCTGAATCTTTCTTTGGAAATTCACAAATTCAGTATTTATGAGATCTATATTTATATCTCCGATAGTTCCCACAACATTATTGCTTTTGACTTCGATAAAAACTTTATCCAGTTCCTGAAGTTTTTCTGTATTACCTTCAGGCTGTATAGGAGAGTTTTCATCGGTCAGAGCTGCATTGATTTCTATATCATTTGTAAGCTTTCCGTTTAGCTGAAGTCTGAAGCCGGAATTAAGAGACAGATCTCTGTTTGAACCTACTGTTACGCCTCTGAATAAACTTCCAGATTT
>JBBSDT010000046.1:0-13796 GCA_038240405.1 Ignavibacteria bacterium | reverse complement strand
GCCTGGGCTAATGCACTCTCAAGCTCTTTCTTCTCTTTTTCCAATTGCTTTAACTTTGATACTTCGTCTTTCAATTCTATCCTCACCACTTTATTTAATAAATGGAATTTACCTAATTTCTTTATCCATTTCTGCACTGTTGTTTGTCCTGATATCCCGTATAACTTACGTCCTTCTGTTATTGTTAACTTTCCACTTTCTATTTCCCCAATTACTTTTTGCTTAAACGATAAACTATATCGTTTTATTTCTCTTTGTATCCCCTGCATTGATCTCCGTCCTTTCTGATTTAGTTTTATAAAATGTTACTAACATTTTGTAAACCTATTTCAGGACAAGACACCCACTACCCACTTCTCAATACCCAATACTCAATACTCACTAAGCGCTTCCACTCCGGGAAGTTTCTTTCCTTCTAAAAATTCCAAAGAAGCGCCGCCACCTGTGGACACGTGAGTAACTTTGTCTTCTACCCCTGCCTTTGCAACAGCGCTTGCAGAATCGCCGCCTCCAATTATTGTTGTGGCGCCCTTTCCTGTAGCTTCAGCGAGAGCTTTTGCTATCTCGATTGTTCCAACCGCAAAAATATCTATTTCAAAAATTCCCATCGGACCATTCCAGATAATAGTATTTGACCGGAGAATTTCATGCCTGTATTTGTGAATAGTTCTGGGACCAATATCCACTCCTATCCAATCCTTAAAATCGGAAGTAATTCTGTCGGCAAACATTTCTTTAGATTGTGCATCTTTTTCTATTTTGTCTGCCATAAGTACATCTTCAGGTAATTCAAAATTTACTTTGGATCCTTTGATCTTTTCTAAAATCTTCTTTGCAAGATCAAGTTTATCTTCTTCCAAAATAGACTTGCCAATATTGTATCCCTTTGCTTTATAAAATGTAAACATCATACCTCCTCCGATCAATATGGTATCGGCAATATTTATCAAATTCTCGAGAACATCTATTTTGCCTGAAATTTTTGAGCCTCCCAGTATTGCACAGAAAGGTCTCTTAGGATTGGCAATTGCCTCAGTAAGAAATTTTAATTCCTTTTCAAGTAGATATCCGGCTGCACAAATTTTTATGAAGTGGGTAACTCCTTCTGTAGATGCATGTGCTCTGTGCGCAGTGCCAAAAGCATCATTAATAAAAATATCTCCGTAGCTTGCAAGTTTTTCTGCAAACCCCGGATCATTTTCTTCTTCCTCTTTATAGAATCTTAAATTTTCTAACAGTAAAATATCTCCTTCTTTCATCCTGTCAATAGTCTCCTTATTGTCATCACCTATGCAATCATCCGAAAATAAAACCGGTTTGTTCAAAACATTTGATAAATATTCTGCAACTATGGATAACGAATACTTAAGGTTTTTCTCCCCCTTAGGTCTTCCCAGATGGCTCATCAATATGCAAATACCACCGTTTGAAGTGATGGCTTTGATCGTTGGAAGGGATTCAAGAATTCTCTTATCATCCGAGATGTTTCCGTCTGAATCCACCGGAACATTAAAGTCTACACGAACTAAAATTTTCTTGCCTTTGATTTTATTTTCCAGTATTAATTGTTGTAAGGATAATTTTGACATTAAAATATTTTGATTTCTAAAGGCGCAAAATACAATTTTAAAGAAGAGTTTAATATATAAATAAAAAACCCCTTGATTTAACTTAATCAAGGGGTTTGAAAAAACAGAACTGAAAATATTATTTTATTAAGAGCATTTTCTTTGTATCGATAAAACCATTCGCTTCAATCCTGTAGAAGTATGTACCACTGGTAAGATTGATAGCATTAAAACCAACTATATAATTACCGGCACCCTTGAATTCATTGACGAGTGTTGTAACTTCTTTTCCTGTTATGTCATAAATTTTTAATGTGACCAATCCTGACTTTGGAATTGAGAAGTTTATGTTTGTCGTTGGATTAAATGGATTCGGGAAGTTTTGCTTTAACAAATATGAATCAGGTACTTCACTGTTATAATTTGATATACCGGTAACGGTACTCATTTTTGCAATACCACCTGTGTTTCCGACTGCCCAGCCTACCGGACATCCGTTAACAACTTTGAAGTCTATATCTAAAAATACTGCTGCCGGAGCTGTAAAAACACTTGTCCAGTTTGCACCCTGATTTGTGGAACGGTAGACATCTGTTCCGTTTCTTACTGCCCAGAAGTCAGTTCCTGCTCCTTCTAATCCTGCAATGTTACCGGCTGTTCCGGGACTGCCTGTTGCGGTATAGTTTGCTCCGCCATTCGTTGTTTTTACTGTTGCTGATCCTGCTGCCAATCCTGTTGTAGGATTGTTAAAATGCAAGCAGTATGTATTTACAGTTCCTGTAGAAGGTGCGCTTGTCCAAGTTACTCCTAAATCTGTCGAATGATAAACTCTCGTGGCATTAGTACCAAACCATATGTTAGTTCCAACGATCTGCAAGGAATTATTCCATCCTGCTTCGGCTCCAACCTGTGCCGGTTCTGTTGCCATTCTTGCCCAGCTGTTGCCGCCGTCGGTTGTCTTTACAACTGTCCATTTTCCGCCAACAGGATCACCTAAACCATAACCTTCTGTCGGAGATATCATCTGAAGTGCGTCAATGAAACCTGGAGCAGGCAGTGCATATGTTTTATTCCATGTTGTACCTCCGTTTGATGTCTTGAATATAAACGTTGTGTCGGGTGAAGTGGTACAGATAGCATTGTTAGCATCCCATGCATAAATAGAATAAACATCGCCTCTGATTCCTGTACCTGTTGCAGTTGTCCAGCTTGTTCCGTTTGTTGTCTTGATGACCGTAGGTCCTGCACCTGCTGCCCATCCGATAAGGTCAGTTACGGCTGAGACTGTAAGTAATTGGTTCGTTACTCCGGAGACCTGCGATGCCCATGAATATCCGCATGTCGGAGGAGGTCCGCTGGTTGAATCAGGGCCAAGGTCAATAACTGCTACTATGCTTGCCGGAGAATTTTGTACAACCATTGCTGCTACAACTCTTCCGGGATAATTAGGATGATTGATAAATATATCGAGACCGCCTGAAGAAACTGCTGCGCCGAAATTGTAAGTAAATGTTCGTACTATCGCTCCAGTTGCTGTGTCGACTTTGGACAGATGGCATATTCCTGCTGTTGAAGGCTCGCTATACCAGAGCCACATTCTTCCGGGTGTAGTCCACCTGTCTGCTGCAAGACCATAAGGAGCCACAGTTGGTATTCCTAAGGATTTTATTGTTATTCCGTTTGTATCTATCATTGCCACCGGACCGGTTGTGAAATTTGACGTCCAGATTCTGTTGACTGATGACCATGCCAGACCACGGTTAGGATTGTTAGGACCTGTTATACCGGGTCTTGGTTCGGTATAGGTGGCTGTATCTATGCGTCGGATTTGATTATTATCACTTGTAAGTAAATACTTACCGTCAAATGTTAAATCCCTGAATCCAAAACCCTGTCCTGAGGTATTGTTTATCTGGGGGAATGAATCAATTCTGTTTCCTCTTAAGTCTGTTCTGATCCATACATTATCGGTAGTAGTTGCAGAAGACTGTCCGCCGCTTGTGAAAACAAATCTTGGTTCACTACCTAATTTATTTATTCCCAGAATAAGTTCGCTCGGAACAATAAAGGTATATAAAGTGTCACCTGGCACCTCATTAACGGAATTAACCTTGGAAGGGCTGTCTGATGGTGGAGCTGTATCATTGTTAGGATTATCCTGAATTGAATATCCTGCTATTAAAAAAGAGATTAGCAGTACAGGTAGAAAGCGAATCAGTAACTTTGGTTTCATTTTTTTCTCCTTTCCGCAATTGCGGAATATTTAAATTTAATTAAAAACTTTGATTGACTTTTAGACCATTTAAAATATTCATTTAGCTTGCAAATAACAAGATTCGAAATAAACTAAAAAACCTTAATTCCTCTTGTTACCAATCTTTCAGATTTGTAACTTCACAATGCCGTTACGAATCAGGAGATTCGTAACGAGAAGAAATACAAGAAGAAAACCCGCAAGCTAACAGTTCGCGGGTTATAAATTAAAAAATGGAATTAACAAATTATTTTAGCAAGAACATTTTCTTTGTATCAATGAAATTTCCAGATTCAATTCTGTATAAATATTCTCCGCTTGAGAAATTTGCCCCATCAAAAGTAATCTCATGCGTTCCGGCACTTGGAATTCGTTTACTAATGTTGCAACTTCTTTTCCGAGTATATCATAAACCTTTAAAGAGACAATTCCCGGTTTAAGTATTGTAAAGGAAATTTTAGTTGATGGATTAAAAGGATTCGGGTAGTTTTGAGATAATTTATAGTTGTCAGGAATATTATTTGTTAACGAATGATTTTCTACTCCTGTTATTAATCCGCCATTTGTCACTACATATTGAAGGAGCGAATTGAATGCACTTTTAAACCCTGATGTTCCGGCAGGTGATACGGTAGTAAAATACCGCGGATCTAAGAACAGGCATGCTGTAACATACCCGGCAGCTGAATATCAGATTCCTGCTGTTGAATCATCAATATTCCTGCCGGTATACTTATATAATACATTGCTTCCTGCATTTGGCTTACAGCCGTCCGGCCAGAAGCTTCCTCCCGGAGGAGTGATTGAATAATTAATTACTACACCATTATTAATTGTTTCACCGGTTATTGAAGCTTGAAGGTTTGAATTATCAGCATTATAAACAAATTTGCATATGTTTTGAGAAAAAACAGTATCTCTTCCACCGGAACCTGAACGGCTATAATTATATCCCAAATCAGCTCCTATCATAATCAGTGATTTTTTATTTCCCGCCGTTCCGGAATTAAGCCATGTCATTAATTGCTGTCTGGCTGCAGCTCCCAGAAATCTTAAGAGTCCTGTATCAAAGCTTGTCTCCTGAAGAAGAACTGTATATATGTTGCGAGATCTGGCAAAGTCGTGTTTGAATCCGTTGTTTTAACTGTGTAATTTCCTACCATAGTCCGGAGATAAGATCTCATCGTATCCCTGTCAGCTTTCCTTTGCGGAGTATCTGTGGTAGAGTCATGCAGCAAAACAAGTGTGGTTCCCAAAGCAGTCGATCCGCCAGGGGTGGTTGAATCATTGTTAGGATTATCCTGAATTGAATAACCCACTAATAAAAATGAGATAAGAAATACAGGTAGAAAACGAATCAGTAACTTTAGTTTCATGTTTTTCTCCTTTCCGCACTTGCGGATTATTTAATAAAAATTAAATTAAAATTACTTAAATTGGATTCAAAGAGTTGTGTAACTAAGTTATTTATAAAATATTTTATATTCAATATAATATAATTTTAAATAAAGTGTTTGATTTATATCTACATTTTATAAAATTTTAAACATCTCTCCTTCCCAAGCCTCAGCTTGGGAAGGTATACATCTGTGCCAGTCTACTTACAGCAGGGCTTGGAAAATAGTAAGTTATGTTTTGAGACTAACTCTTTTTGAAGAGGGTCATGGGTGAGATTATACTCTGGCAAATCTCTAACATGTAATTTTCAATAAATCCTCATCATAAGCCTTTACACTCTTCCCTTTAACTCTCACTTTCAGAATCATGAGAAAATTTCCTTTGACAAGTAATATTAAACTTCATAACTTTGCTTAATTCAACTTTGAAATGTATTGAACCATGATTAAAATTGATTGTAGGATTTACTATGATTTTACCGGGCTGTTATTTGTTCTTTCATTCGTCAGATGCATAGGCTTAATAACCTCAATATTTCAAGCTTGATTAATCATAGGCTTCATTTAATCAATTTAAACATAGTTCAGGTATTGAGCAAAGAAAGGTGAAACTCCTGAAAAAGAAATTGGAATTGGCTGAAAATAAACTAATCTCCTGAACAATCAATCCGCGCTAACAAAAAAAGAAAGTAAAATCCAGAAAGAAGTCTCGGAAACGAAAAAGAAGCAACGGGAATGCGGTAGAAAGAAATCGTTCAACAGAATAAAGAAACAAAACATCGGCAAAATCATTCGGCGCATGACAATTTAACGAATTTACATGAGAAGAAAGAAACGAAACTGGCGAACAAAGTCCCGGAACAGAAGAGAAAAGTAAATTTACATACGAGAAATCTCCGAAAAATCAATCGCGGAATACATTTACATGAACGCGAAGAGAAATTTCACTGAATCTAACTAACCAAATAAGTTGCGAACAGTCAAAACATAAAAGCGAACAAACTAAACAGGGGAGCGGAATGACTAAAATTTAAAGCGAACACTTCAAACTTAAAATCTAAAAACTGTTTAGCGATCGCGAACAACTGAAACACAACCGCGAAATACCTAAACCTAAAAGCGAAATACCTAAACCTAAAAGCGAAATACCTAAACCTAAAAGCGAAATACCTAAAATAGTAAAAATGTTAAAAAATTCTACTATTTGGTTAATAAATGCAAGTAGACCAAGTTTAATATGTATCCTTTCATATATAGGGAAAGGCGAAAAATCGAGAAAAATCCTGCAATAACCACTAATTAATCACAGGAAGTTAAAACGCATAGTCTAATTATCCCCTCTATTCTTGTCATTCCCGCGAAAGCGGGAATTCAGGAAATTACGATTTAAAATGAGACCGTAAAAACTTTATTATCTGTGCCAGTAAAAAGGTAGAATATCTTGGTAATTAAAAATAAGTATTCGGGAAGAATTGTTGTTAAACACTGTCGGAATTTTGGAAAACTGCATTCCGCTTCCGCGGGAACGACAAAGAATTGGCAGAAAATACTTTTAGAGTAGTAAATAAATTTTAAACAAACTATTTTAGTCACTTATTCGCCCGGGTGGCGGAATTGGTAGACGCGCAGGACTTAAAATCCTGTTGTCTGTAAAGGCAGTATCGGTTCGATTCCGATCCCGGGCACCAGTTGAGACCCGGCAAGATTTCCGGGTCTTTCTTATTTTACAAGAGAATTTGCGTTTTAATATGATTTAAAAAACTTTCTAAATTGAAACTCTGTCTTAGAAAGCGTTAAATTGGATTTGTTAATATAAATTTGCAGGTGGTGAAATTTGCAGATACACTCGAAGTTAATTTCTCTTAACGGATTCATATTTTTTATTTATATCTACAAAGTTTGTGTAAGGACCATCCCAGTCTCTTAGAAAAACAGTACTCAGCTTTTCGTTAACCTTCCTGTTATTAATTATGAGAGTTGCATTCCTGGTATTATAAAAATATCCCCACTCCCAATTAGCAGTGCTTATCCATGAAATATTGTCATCAGCAGTGAAATACTTGCAGTGTTCAACTCTGGAAAAAGGTATATATCCGCCACTGTATTGAGGGATTGAGCTGAATTTTACCTGAATGTTTGAAATTGTTGAAAGACTTTTAATAAAATCCGTCGCTACATCCTTAATTGCCCAGTCGGAAAATATTATTTTGATCTTTACACCTCTTGACGCAGCCTGACGCAATGCACTATCTAGTGTTCCGTAATAATTAGTTTCATTTCGTGCCTTTGACGTATAAGAATACATCTGAATAAGCAAGCTGTCTTTACAGCTTTTTATAATATTCAAAAGCTCATCTTCTTCAACGCTTAATCCCTGCATATTTATTTTTGGCGGACTGAAGGCCGGGTAAAGGATTATATCTCCGTACTGACTTGTGTTGATCGTAACAGGATTGGAAGCAGTTACAAAAAAGTTAATTGCCTGGTTTGTCAATCCGTAATAATTTCCATCACATAATTTCCAGTCTGTTTCAAATACTTCATGGAAAGTTCTTGCTAAATTTTTATCTTTTACTCTTGCTCCCATTTCATGAATATGAATAAGCGCCCGCCAATCCATATTCTGACTTCCTATGAAAAGGTTTTCCCCATCAACGATGAAATACTTGGCGTGCATTACTCCACCTGCTACATTCGCCATAGGAAATTTTTTAATTTGTATATTTGGGATACCCTCTAATTCATCCACGGATTTATCGCTGTTGACATAGAAGCTCGAATCTACTATTATCCTTATCATTACACCTCTGCTGGCAGCATCTTTTAAAGCGGACATGATTCTTTCCATTGGTTCATCTTTTTTGCTTGCAAAATAAAAAACTTCAATATCAATGCTCTGCTTTGAATCGTTAATCATCTTCAGCCACACATCTTGAGTTCTTGATAAATCCGATTGCTCTAATATAGTTTCAAGAGGAACACTCTCCACAATTTCAAATTCATCCTGAGCATGAATGCCTGAAATTGAGATCTCTACAAAGAATAAGATCAGAAATAATAGTCTGAATGTAAATCTTTTTTTCATAAATGTGTTTAGTTTTAAGCTGCTATTTATTTTGTTCAGGTCAGACAAAGCATCAGCTTTTCTATTCGTTCGGCGTTAGCGACTTCTTTTTTTTCATTATAAATTTCAACAAGATTTCTCATAACGCGAAGAACCATTTCTTTGTCGGAGGATTTTTTCAGGTATGGGATTTTTTCCAGATCTGTTTCAGTAAGACCTGTTTTTTTTACAAATTTGGCAGCCTCCTTTAGAGATATTACGACGCCTTTATTAAACGGATCTATAAAAAATTCTTCATCCGATCCGCAATATTTTAATATAAAATGTCCCGGCAAATTTACACCGAAAACAGGAAGACCTAATCTGCGGCATATAAGAATGTAAAGTATTGAAAGTGTTACGGGTATTCCACGTTTTGTATCGATTACTTTATTGATGAAGCTATTATCAGAATCATAGTAATTGTCAGAATTTCCTTTAAACTCTTTATCGAAGAACATGTAATTGTTTATAATATTTAGCGCTTCCAGCGACGGGACAAGATTTATATCGGCATTTATCTTAAGAAGCTGCAATTCAATGTCAGCAGCCATTTGATCAATCTTTTCTTTATAAACCGGAATATTTATTCCCGGATATCCAAAGGACGCAAGCAGAAAAACTGCTTCTTCAAGCATGTTGTCAGAATTTTTTAAAGCAAATGATTTAAATTTATTTTCAACATCTTCAAATTTCAGAATTGAAATGATTTCATTAGCTCTTTTCTTAATCAATAAATTCTCGTCATTCAGATAATTTTTCAGGAAGCTGAAGGAATTATCACCGTGTGAGAGAAATCTTTCCCGGATATTGGAATAAATATTTTCATCTTCATCATCCAATAATTTAATTAAATGATCAAGTTCATTGTTTACGATTAATTTATCTTTTGTGTCAGGCATTGCTTACATCTCCTTTTTCATTAACATTTTTAAGTAATAACATACCCAGTATGAAAAAAACTCCTAAAGATAAGACAGCGAACTTTTGCGATCCGGAAAAGTAAGAAACCAGCCCGAATGTCAAGGGTCCGAGTAAGGTGGAAGTTTTATCGAACAGGCCGTAAAACCCGAAAAATTCCGCCTTGCTTTCCTTAGGAGTTAGTGTAGCCATCAGCGCTCTGGACAAGCTTTGAGTAGATCCGAGAAACGTACCTGCAAAGCCTCCGATAATGTAAAAGGACATTTTATCATTAGTAAAGAAAACGGCCAGGGACAATAGCGTCCACATTATTAGGTTTATGTATATTGATTTCAAAATACCAATTTTATCTCCGATATACCCGAATAAAAATGATCCCAACATTGCAGTAATCTGTACAATTATAAAAAATATTGCAAGCTCGATTGTGGAAAATTTTAACGTTGAGCTTGCGTAATTGCCGGCAAAGAAAATAATTGTATTCACAGCATCAATGTAAAGCAAATATGCGAGAAGGTAATTCTTCAAATTTCTGTATTTGTTTATATTTTTTATTGTGTTAATCACCTTCCTGAAACCAAATTTGATATAACCAAATTCCAATCTTTCCTTCATGATTTTTTTCTCCTTCAGGAAGATAAACAAAGGGAGGGAAAAGATCAGAAAGAATACGGCACTGACAACAAATAAGAGATTTGGATTATCTTTTAGGGGAAATACAAGTAGAACAGATATAAGGGATCCCACATAGCCTACACCGTAACCAAGAGCGGAAATTTTATTATAGTATTCCGGCTCTGATAGTTCGGTAATAAAAGCTTCATAAAATGTAAGTCCTGTTTGAAATCCTATATTTGAAAAGATAAATAAAATTATTGCAAATAATATTGTGCCTTCCTTTGTAAAATACATTAATGATGTTGCAATAATACAGAGAACAGTAAAAAATAAAAGAAACGTTTTTTTATTTGATTTGTGATCGGCTATTGCCCCGCAAACAGGATTAAGAATTGCGGCAAGTATCATAGAAATGTTTATTCCCAATGACCAATATAAATCCCCGATACTTTTGCCTGAAGAAATAACTTCTTTAAAATATACAGCAAAAACAAAAGCAACAATAATTATAGCATATGAAGAATTTCCAAAATCGAATAAGGTCCAGACAAATACCTGGGATTTATTCTTCATTTATTTTATTCTATTGAATGAATTGAGGCAAATGAAGGGATTATTTTTGTGCTTTTAAGGTAATTTCTGATTTTCCTTTTTTCTTAAAATTCAGCAAGCCCCTGCCGGTTTTATTTAACTTGTTTTCTGTCTTTAATTCTTCCAAAACTGCATCCAAAATTCCATTGACAAACTTCCCGCTGTTTCTTGTGCAAAAATCCTTTGCTATATCTATAGATTCATTAATAGAAACTTTAGGAGGAATTTCGGGAAAATAAAGCAGCTCAGCTACTCCCATTCTTAGAATGATCTTATCAACTAAAGCCATCCTTTCGAGTTCCCAGTTAACTACTTTGTTCAAAATATATGCATCAATAAGTTTTTCATGCTTTAAAACACAATCAATTAACTTATTGGCAAACTCTATATTTTCTTCTTCCTTTATTTCGAAAAGTTGATCCAGCTTAACTTTTTTAATGGAATCCTGCGACATTTCATGGGCGTAAAGAGCTTGCATTACCTTGATTCTTATATCCCTTCGTTTCAGTTGCGACATTAATTTTTCATTTGTTCTTTTTCAAAGCTAATCATTTATTATTAAATAAAGTATTCTAATATTATAAATAACTTTCTGGTTCTTTCTGGTTAGAAATTTCCAGAAATTTCAGCGAGCGCTAAGGGAAAAAATAAGTGGATTGTGAATCAGTAAATTTAAAGTCATCTTGGTACTGTATAACAGTACTTTTTTTAAAACTAAACTAATTAATTGAAAAATGAAGAACCTATTCCTAATTTTCCTTTTTTTTATTGCGATTGAGGCTAAATCGCAGCAAGACCCCAACCACCAATAATGACTACTCACATTTCAGTTTTTTTACAAGGATTTTTCAATCCTTCTACGGGGGAAATGAATGATTCCTTAGTACAAAAGAGATTATTACCAAAATATGACAATGTAGACACCATGTGCTACGGGTGGCAAAATCCTATTCAAAAAAAATGGCACACAATAAATGTAACTGATACACTGGCTGTTCCGACATGGTTTGATGGCAAAATTACTGATTGGATTCAAATAGAATTGCGAGACACTACAACTCATCCAATTACCAGATATTTTCAAACCGGCATTGTGACTTCCAAAGGAGTTGTTCTTGACAAGAAATGCAAAGCAATGTTATGGCCAACAGTACCGTTTGGATATTATTTTATTATAGTTCATCATAGAAGTTCGTTATCAATTATGACTCCCCATGTTGTATACATGCAAAACTATGATAACAATTGGGACTTTACGGATTCCCTATCTAAGGCATTTGGAGAAAAAGCAATGATAGAAGTTAATGTTGGAAAGTGGGCTATGTGGGCAGGAGACATTACATCATCAGATCAACGAGGTCCGGAAAACTATTCTGATCATACAGACTACAATAAGATATATAACCTCAGGGGTATAAGACCATTGGGATACTGGATGGAAGATTTAACCGGAGATGGAAAGATTGATGATGCTGATCTTGTTTTGCAGGGCGCTAATGGGATTCGGGGAAGCTATGTTCCTTATATTGATGATAGGCATTATAACCTGAAACTAAACCTAAACTCCCAATAAAAATACTTTGAAAAAACTAATTATTTTTTTATTGTTGTTTAACAAAGTAGGTTTTACTTTTCCTACATATACATTAACGGCAAGTAATTTTCATCCAGTATGGAAAAATCTTCTTAATTTTGACATATATCTTAAAAGTACAAACAAAGAAGTATTTAGATTTGCAAATGCTCAACTTGTTTTAAACGTTGACAGTAATTATTTTAATCATGGACATATACTTGCTTATATAGAAACAAATGCATATGTTGAAAATCATCCAATAAATGTTGAGCGAAATCAAATTAGAATTTTTATGTTTACATTAGATACTACACATTATCATATTAGTTCAGAAGGGTTAGGTACTAAATTATGTACGGTAAGATTATCGACAGACAAGGGCGGATTTATAGGTAACTTAAATCCCATGTGGAATAATCAATATACTCCAACTACTGGAATCGGAGCTTTTGAAGCAGATACAATAGCCGACATAACTGATACAAATTTCCATTATATTTCTGGACCAACAGTTATTGGAAGCACGAGTGGTATAATAAATACATTTGAACTGTTCCAAAATTATCCGAATCCCTTTAACCCAACAACAATAGGATACAATTTAGCAAAGTTATCAAATGTATCCTTAGAAGTATTTGATATTCAGGGTAGATTAATTGAAAAAGATTTTATTGGAACAGAAACAGAAGGATACCACAAAACACAATGGAGAAGCATTTTATCAAGTGGAACCTTTTTTTATAGATTACAAATCATGCCATTGGGAAACGTTGGCAATACAACATATACACCAACAAAAAAAATGATATTGTTAAAATAACCAGAAGAGATTTTTTCGTTTGTCCTAACTGATATATAGTTACCTATTTTAAATAGCAATTTTCTTTGTGATTTCTATACACAAAAATTGTTCCCAAGTCCAAAAAGATTTGGCAATCAGGGGTTGTGGGTATGTTAACAGACATTAAAAATTAAATTTGTAAAGCTCTGAATGTTTTGTTTCACTGTAACCACACCTCCTCTTTCAGAAATCTTCAAGGTAATGTTAGTAAAAAATCATTAATTTAATAATATTTTCAAAATTTTATCGTGTACTTTGAGCTTTCTCATTAGTCACTTTTTCTTCTCCCAATAATTCTTCATTAATGAAGTTGCCCAATCAGGCTGATGAATAGCTTCATCCGGGAGAAATTCCCTGAATACAGGTTTTATGTCAATAACAGGTGAACCGTTTATTGCATCAAGACCGGAAACAGTTAAAATATTATTTTCAACTTTATGCAGCTTCACTATTGTTGTTCCCAATAAGTTAGGACGTGCCTTCTTTCTTTGTGCAAATATTCCGACTTCCGGGTATTGGCTGTTACCCCGGGGGTGAGTAGCTGATATGCTTATTTTGCTTAAATCAGCCATGTGAAAATAAAATATTATTTCCAGGTGTGAAAATTCTTCGATACCTTTTAAACTTTCTATTGAAAGCTTATCACTTATAATGATTTCTGAAATTATATCACCCCAGAAATCATCTTCGATTTTTTTTCTTTTGTTCTTGACGAAGCCTACAGGCTCAATTGTATACATATCGAAATTGTTATTAATAAATATTAACAGGCTCAAAGTGAGCAAAAGATTCGTTCGATTCCTCTAATTTAGACAAATGAAATCCTATCTCCGGGCACAATTTATCCATCATATTCCAGTACTCCCTTACTTTTGAATCTTTATGTGCGTCCTCTGTATGTTTGTCACTGGTCCATTCGAAAATTTC
>JBBSDT010000045.1:0-14094 GCA_038240405.1 Ignavibacteria bacterium | reverse complement strand
GATTAAAGAAAATGAAATTGATGATTGGCGAAAATACAGATTGGAAATTGGTTATTTACCCGATCCAAAATTAGATAAAGCAACATCAGTTTACTATTATTCATATTCAATCGGACTGGGCGGGTTAAGTATTTCTTCCTTTAAACCTGTCACAGGTGAACAAATCAAAATCCTGGAACGGTTCAGAAACGTATTCGCGCTGGCATACATGAGATTCATAGATATTGTCCGGGCAGAAGCCCAGGCAAGAGAAGCCAAGATTGAAGCAGGACTGGAAAGAGTTCGTGCAAGATCTATTGCCATGCATAGCAGCGACGAGCTGGTTGAGGCCTCGGATGTGTTCTTTCAGCAACTGAAAATGCTGGGCATTGAAACAATAAGAACAGGGGTAGCAATATTCGATGATAAGAATGAAACAATGGAAGTCTGGTCAAGGTCATATACAGATAAACAATCAGAAAATAAGATTCTTGGATTGGTCCCAAAAAACAGCCATCCTTTTTTTGAAAAATGTTTTGATGCCTGGAAGAGAAAAGAAAATTTTTTTTCTTATAAATTGAACGGGAAAGAAGTAAAGAAATATTACCAGTGCATGTCTTCAATTCTGTCTTATCCGGAAAAGAAAGAGTACAACCCCAGGGAATTCTTTTACATCTTCTTTTTTCCGGAAGGTTCACTCAATGTTATCAGGCACGATCCGCTTATAGAAGAAGAAATAAATTTAATGCAGCGGTTTACCCGCGTATTTGGTTTGATCTATCGCCGTTTTCTTGATCTGCAGCAAGCGGAAGCACAGGCAAGGGAAGCAAAAATAGAAGCATCTCTTGAAAGAGTTCGTTCAAATGCGATGGCAATGAATAACCCCGGCAATTTGTCTGCAACGGTCAGTGTGTTTTTTAAAGAATTAAAGTCACTCGATGTATTACCCTGGAGATGTGGTGTTGGTCAAATTGACGAAGAAACACGTACAACTTATCTCACTACCACTTCTGTCACAAAGCAGGGAGACTCGTTTGAAATTACGGGAAAACTTAAGCAGGAAGGACATCCTGTGCTCGAAGGTATTTTTGATAATTGGAAACTGCAAAAAGAATATTATCCTGTATTGAGAGGAGATGACATAAATGCTTATTATAAAATAACAAAATCTCAAATTGCATATCCCGATTATCCTATTGATGCTGAACAGTTTGGTCATTTTTTTTATTTCAAAGAAGGCTTTGTTTTTGCATGGACTGAAAAGAAATTATCTGAAAATGAATTGAATATTTTCAGAAGATTTTCTTCGGTACTAAGTCTAACATTCAGACGGTTTTTGGATTTGAAAGAAGCCGTTACCCAGGCAAAAGAAGCCAGGATCGAAACTGCACTTGAAAGAGTGAGGGCTGTCGCCATGGCAATGAGAAAGCCGGACGACTTATTAAGCATCTGCAAAATACTTTATGAAGAACTTCATGCATTAGGATTCAGTGAGCTCAGAAATTCAATGATTAACATTCATAACGATGACAAGAGTTCTTTTCAGAATTATGATTTTTCTGATTTTGCGGGTTCAACAACTACCAGCTTTAGCTATAATATCCATCCTGTAATTGAAAGCATGGTAAGACAATCCAGAAGCGCCAATGATGCATTTATTGAATATGCCTTTACTGGCAGGGAACTGGATGACTGGAAGGAGTTCAGGAAAAAAAACGGGGAAGATGATGACCCCCGGATTGTAAACATCTCTGCACTCTATTACTATTTTTATTCAATCGGCATAGGGTCCATTGGCATTTCAACCTTCAGTACAATTGGTGAAGAAAAACTGGGAGTATTAAAACGTTTCAGAAATGTTTTTAATCTTTCCTACCAGCGATACATCGACATTTCATTGGCGGAAGCACAAGCGAGAGAAGCACAGATTGAACTGGGACTGGAAAGAGTGAGAGCAAAGGCTATGGCGATGCACAGTACCAAAGATTTAAGTGAAATCATAGGCACTGTGTATGGTGAATTAACAAAACTTGACTTAAAGCTAACCCGTTGTGTTATCTGGATATTTGATAAAGTAACTTTGTCAGTCAGGGTATGGATAGCCAATTCCGAAGATCCTCTAAGTCCGATGAATTTATTTGTAAAATATCATGAACATGAAACCTATCTCGCGTTTTTGAAAGCATGGGAGGAAAAAAATATACGTTGGGTGTACCATTATCACGGAAGCATTAAAAGAGAATGGGATGATTTTATATTTCGGGAAACGGAGTTTTCGCTGTTACCGGATTTTGTCAAAGATGGGATGAAAGCACAGGACCGTGTTACTTTTTCTGCATCATTCAACAATTTCGGCTGCCTGCAAACCGCCGGCCTGGAACCCTTATCCGATGAGCATTTTGATATAATGATTCGCTTCAGTAAAGTATTTGATATGTCGTATACCCGTTTTAATGATTTAAAGCTGGCAGAAGCCCAGGCAAGGGAAGCAAAAATTGAGGCAGCGCTCGAAAGGGTCCGCTCAAAAGCTATGGCAATGCACAAGAGTGATGATTTGAATCTGGCAGTTGCAGTTGTTTTTGAAGAGCTGGAGAAGCTGAATCTTGGAACGTCAAGGTGCGGAATCGGAATCTTAAATAAAGAAAAAAGAAGTGCTGATGTCTGGACAACCTCAAAAACAGATGAAGGAACTTTGCTGCATGTATCCGGAGATGAATCAATGGACGTTCATCCTTTATTACAGGGAGCATTTGATGCATGGTTGAGGCAAGGTGACTACTCATATTTATTAAAGGGTGAAGACTTACATCAATATTACAGGGCATTAGGCTCAACCAATTTTAATTTACCGGAGTCGCAGTTAATTTCATCAGGCTCTGAAATATTGGAACAATCCTACTATGTCACTTCTTTTCAGGCAGGCGGATTGTTTGCTTTCCGTGAAACGCCTTTTCCTGAAGAAGCTAAAACAGTAATGAAACGCTTTGCGGGCGTGTTTAATCTTACTTATACAAGATTTCTCGACTTGCAAAAGGCAGAAGCTCAAACTTATAAAGCTCAAATTGAAACAGCGCTGGAAAAGGTTCGTGCGAGAGCATTGGCAATGCAGCAGCCGGAGGAGCTGATCGAAGTTGCTCAAGTACTGCGTGAAGAGATGGGTCTGCTTAAAGTTGAGGAGCTGGAAACAAGTACAATTTTTATTCACGATGAGAACTCCGAAAGAGCTGAATGCTGGTATGCAATAAAAGATAAACGGGAGGGAGAAAACAAATCAACCTCAGGCAATACAACACTTCAATTAACTCAAACGCAGGTGGGAAAGGAATTACTTAAATTTTTTGATTCTGATGACATAAAAACTTCAATACCTGTAAAGGATGTAAGCAAGATTGAGTGGGTTAAATATATTTTTTCTATAGTACCCGAATCAGCAGGATTTTATGGTGAAAACATTCCTGACCGTGCCTATCATCTTTATAAATTCACAAATGGGGCAATCGGAGCTTCTTCTTCAGTAGAAATAACCGAACAAGCATGGGAGTTATTAAAAAGATCCGCTTCTGTATTTTCACTTGCATATTCGCGTTTCAAAGATTTAACCCAGGGGCGGATTGATTTGCAAAAACTGAAAGAGGAAAAGAAGCGTTCGGATTCTTTATTGTTAAATATTCTTCCCGAAGAAATTGCCGAAGAATTAAAGCAGTTTGGCAAGTCCTATGCTCGTAAGCATGAGCAGGTAAGTATTTTATTTGCAGACATCCAGGGTTTCTCTATAATAGCTGAAAATCTTTCTGCTTCAGAGCTTGTAACTCAATTAGATGAATGCTTCAGAGCTTTTGACTATATCGTAGAAAAGCATGGTCTGGAAAAAATTAAAACAATAGGAGATGCTTATGTATGTGCCTGTGGATTGCCTAAACCGGTTCAGGATAATGCTGTAAAGACTGTCAAAGCTGCACTTGATATGAATGATTTTATAAGGGGCTTTAATACAACAAAACGAATTCAGGACCTTCCCGCATTTGAATTCCGCATCGGCATTCACACCGGACCTGTAATAACAGGAGTAGTAGGGCTAAAGAAGTTTACATATGATATCTGGGGGGATGCAGTGAACATGGCTGCCCGGATGGAACAGCACGGTGAAGCAGGCAGGATTAATATTTCAGACAATACATACCAGCTGATTAAGGATAAATTCAAATGCACTCACCGGGGAAGCATCGAAGCCAAGAATAAAGGAAAGGTGGATATGTACTTTGTAGAGAGCTAATTACACAATTTATTAAGTTATATATATATACTCATCCCATTTTTTATTAAAATAGATTAAAGCCTTTTCCTTTCTAAATTGTCTTAGAATCAAAATATCAATAAAACTTCTCCATATTGAATCAACAGTATCGTGTAAGTGTTATAAAAAATATAAGGTAAACCACACAGCTCAGAAATATTCCCGCAGCAATACATAAAACTATCCAAGGCCATTTTTGTCTCGAAATGTATAAATAAGGAACAACGATAGTAGTAATAATCAAAGGTATCGGAAAGCCAACAGCAACAATCAGATAAATCCAATCAGGAGGGCTTTTTACACATCCGAAAACAGATAACGACACCATAAACAAAGCTATACCATAAAATCCTACTGAGAGAAGAAAAAGAAATATACCTAATAAAATTCCGGTTTTACGTCTCGTCTTGTCTTGTGCAATTGTTGTTTCCTCCATAGAGGTCTGCAATTAAAATTTTATAAATATAATATAGATAAAAAGTGCAAGAGGTTTTATGTAAAACAAAAAAGTCTTATTACTTAAAAGTGAATAAATAAAATTAATAATATTTTTGTCATCCTGAAAGAACGGAGCGAAGCCTGCCTCGCACCTCTCGAAGGTACGATATATCTTATTACCCAGCAAGGCGGGCGTAGTGAAGCCTGTCTCGCGTTGCGAAGCAAGGCGAATGAAGGATCCACTCAACATTTTCAATATGAACCACTCGTGAACGCTCGGGATGACACCAACATAATTTTGGCCCAAATTTCTTTTCATCGTTGAAAAGAAAGCCGGTAAATATCAATGCTTATAGATCTTAGAAATAAATCGATTTTCGACTGAAATGATCCGAACAGATCTCATAAAATTAAATTTTCATAGATTTATTGATTTAAATATAAGATATTATTTACAATAACTTTAAAATCACAAATTTTAAAAAAATATGGACTCTCAGGTAACTAAAAAATCTCTAAGTATTAATATATCCAAGAGCATTGGAAATGTAAGCGCTTTGTTTTACCTACCTGACAATGCTGAGTATGTACTTATCTTTGCACATGGAGCAGGCGTAGGGATGAATAATAAATTTATGGAGCAGATTTCGCTTTCTTTAGCAGATCAGAAAATAGCAACCTTAAGGTTTAATTTCCCATATATGGAAAAGGGAAAGAAAATGCCAGACACCAAGCCTGTTTGCAGTGCAGCAATCAACGCAGCTGTGAGAAAGGCATCAAAGCTTTCTCCGGACATTCCATTATTTGCCGGAGGAAAATCCTTTGGCGGAAGGATGACTTCAACTGCTGCATCTGAAGGCATGCTGTCAGATGTAAGGGGAATCGTCTTCTTCGGATTTCCATTGCACGCGCCGGGCAAGCCATCGAATGAAAGGGCAGAGCATCTTTATAAAGTGAATATTCCAATGTTATTCCTTCAGGGAACAAGGGACGCTCTTGCATCTTTGGATTTGTTGAAACCTGTCTGCAGGAAACTTGGCAAAAAAGCTGAACTGTTTATCATTGAAGGCGCAGATCACTCATTTCATGTATCGAAAGAATACAATATGAAAGATAGTGATGTCATTGAATTGATTTGTAAGGAAGTGAAAAGATGGATGGAAGGTGTGTAGCTTTATAATCATATTCACATCTCCCAAGACCTTAAAATAAAGGTTGGAGCTAAGGGAAAGATCATGAAAGCTTAATCCTAAAATCATAGGACTTGATTGTTTAAGACATTTGTCTTAAACTTATGGACAATTTTCAAACAGAATATGATGAACCCGGATGACAGAGAAATAAAAAAATTAGATAAAGAAATTAAATTATTTATCAAAGAATTAATTGTTGATAAAAAACTCAGTCATTATAAGGAAGAAATGACATTTTCACATTTTCTTTCCGATAAAATGCTTATTATAATTGCAATTAGGGAAGGCATTCCTTATTCAATATTTGATAAAATACGGAGTTTTGCACCTTTTTCAATAAATTATTGGTCGGAAACTTTAGATTTATCTACAAAATCTTTACAGCGATACCACCTGTTGAACCGAAGATTTAAAGCTATTCATTCAGAGAAAATAATTGAACTTGCAGAAGTTACAGAACTCGGAAAAGATATTTTTGGAGACATTGATAAATTTAAACTCTGGTTAGAAACTCCTAATTTTTCACTGGGAAATCTGAAACCGCTTGAACTGTTAAAGGATTCTTATGGAAAAGAAATGGTAGTTGCTGAATTAACAAGAATTGAGCATGGCATTTTATCTTAGATGGAAGTTTACAGATTATCTAGAAAAAAATATTCTTCATCATTATCAGGCAAAGGATCTGCTCTCAAAGGAGCCAGGTGGAATTCAAATGGAATTGAACTTATATATACTGCTGCGAACAGATCTTTAGCAATGGCAGAAGTTGCCGTTCATTTTACTTTAGCAACTCTTCCTCCTGATTATATAATGAGTACTATTTTCATACCTGACTCTCTGTCAATGAAAGTAATTCAGGAAAAGGAGCTGCCCGCAAATTGGAACACATTTCCTTATCAAACTTCAACTCAAAAGTTTGGAGATAGATTTGTAAATGAAAATGAATTTTGTCTTTTAAAAATACCTTCCTCTGTTACTAAAGGAGACTTTAACATACTGATTAATCCGAAACATTTCGAATTCAAAAAGATTAAAATTATTCTACTAGACCCCTTTCCTTTTGATAAAAGGATTTTTAGATAAAGTTTTTAGTACAGGTAGACGATATGTCAAAGTGCTTTCGAGAATTGTTGTTCGGCGTGTTAATTAAACAAAGTTTGAGAATCTTAATCGTATTTAAGCAATCTGTCACTATTCATAAGTCATCTGTGCCTGTACTTAAGCCATCGGTGACTGTAATTATGTCGTCAGAGACTTGATTAATAGAATGAAATATTCCTGCAAAGACTTCAGAATTTATAACTAAGACTTGAAGGTTTAAGACTAAGAGTTGAAATCGCTGAACTAAGAAAAAAAACTATGGAACTAAGAGTTGAAATCGTGGAACTAAGAAATCAAATTGTGCAATTAAGAAGATAAATTGCAGAAAGAAGACTTCAAACTTCGAAATTAAGAAAACAAATCGCCGGACTAAGACCTCAGATGCTTGAGTTAAGGAGTCATTACTGAAAAATATGTCACAAGAAGCCCGTGAAAAATATTGAAACTCTTCTGCGAAGAAGTTAAGGACAAATGTTTCGCCTTTCCATCGTTAAATTATGAACACAAATCAGAAACAAAAGAAGTGAATATCCAATGCGATGCGACCAATCATCAAAGAAAAATGATCAAAGTTTATTGAAAAACTCCCAATACTCGTTGCGAAGATATCAATTCCTTCTGAAAAAAAGTGAAACAAAAAAGTTATGAAGCGCGCAGCTAAAGAAATGTAGACCTCAGTCCTGAAATGAATGCAACTTACCGGAAATGTCACAAAAAAATTGACAGATAATTCAAATTTACTGAAATATTTAGTATTGGGATTGAAAATTTTTAGTGAAAACGGAGTTTTATAGGTAAGGAAAAACAATATTCTTAAACTAGCTTCAAGTTCAGACCCAACTTTATGTTTTATTCTTAATATGGTATAGCTATATTTATCACACCATACCATATTAAGAAAATGACATATCTCGATACAAATATAAAGATCAGGATCGATAAAAAGTTAAATGAAATAATAAAATTAAGACCGGTTTCATCTGCATTAGTAATTAAACTTCGCGATCAGTTTGCACTGGAAATGACATATAATTCCAATGCTATCGAAGGAAATTCGCTTACACAAAAGGAAACGTTTCTTATTATTAGTGAAGGAATTACGATAAAGGGTAAACCACTTAAAGACCACCTGGAGGTAAAAGATCACTATGAAGCTTTAGAGTATTTATATGATTTTATTAAAAAAGATAAAAGTCAAACATTTTCAGAAGTCATTCTCAGAACGTTGCATCAAATAGTTTTAAAAGATACAGATATGGATGAAGCAGGGAAATACAGAAACGGAAATGTAATAATAACAGGGTCCACTCATAGTCCCTCTGACGCATCTGAAGTACCCGCTCAAATGAGAAATTTAATCCATTGGATTAAATCAAACGTGAATAAAATTCATATTGTAGAGCTGGCCGCCATTGCTCATCACAAAATTGCATTTATCCATCCCTTCTTCGATGGTAACGGGCGGACTGCCCGTTTATTCATGAACTTGATGTTAATGCAAAAGGGCTTTCCAATGGTCATAATTTTGAACAATGACAGAAGGAAATATTATGACGTTCTGTCAAAAGCTGATAAGGGAAATTACGTTCCTTTTATAAGGTTTATTGCTCAAGCAGCAGAGCGCTCATTGAACATTTACTTAAAAACCTTAAAACCAGTAAGAACAAAATCAAAAAAATATTTACTCCTGTCTGAAATAGCAAAACAAACTCCTTATTCGGAAAAATATCTGAACCTGCTTTCACGTTATGGAAAAATTGAAGCACACAAAGAAGGACGAAACTGGGTTACATCCGTGGATGCTATAAAAAAATATCAGGAAGAGAGGAAAAGAAAAAGATAAAATTTATTAATGACGTCCGTTTATTTGTCGGTGGGAAATCTTTCGTCGGAAGCCGTCATATGAAAGGGAGAATATCTTTACAATGTAAATATTTCGATGTTATTCTTCCGGGAACGAGGACGCACTTGCATCTTTGGACCTGCTTAAGCCGACTGAGTTTATATTGTGGGAGGCAATAAGAAATAAAAAATTAGGAATTAAATTCCGAGACAACATGCAACTTAACGGACTTTTAACAAACATTTTTGGGGCAATTGCGAACAACAACCTACACCGCTTCTAACTCCCATCGCAGAAAAAAAATTAAAAAAAACCACCCACAAAAAAATTCTAATGCCATCGCACGGTCATTCAATTATCCCGGCAGAAAATAATGGTACTAAGCGTTTAAAAAGTTTTATGTTTACTTGCAAAAATAATTTACTTAGTTTATAGACGATAAGATATTGATTTCAAGATTACAATGAAAAATTATGAAGTTTAAGGAATTGCTTAAAATAATTAAAGAAGACGGCTGGTTTGAAGTAAGAGTAAGTGGAAGTCATAAACAATTTAAACATTCATCTAAAAAAGGGACGGTGACAATAGCAGGAAAACCGAATAAAGATGTACCCAGAGGAACATTAAATAATATTTTAAAACAAACATCACTAAAATAAAGATTATGGAATATATAATAATAGTAGAAAAAAGTAAAAACGGTTACGGTGCTTACGCGCCTGATTTGCCTGGGGTTGGCGTTGTCACCGATACTAAAGAAGAAGTCGTTAAGTCTATAAAGAAAGCTATCAAGATGCACTTAGAAGATATTTCCGGAAGCGGAAAGAAAATTCCGAAATCAACGACTGAAGTTTTTAGATTGGAAGTTGCGTGATAGTATTTTATCTGACATCTCAAAGTATTTTAAAAGCTTGTTCCTTTTTAACTCCGGGAAAGTTTCTCAGGAATTCGTTTAGCGATACCCGCCTTCCAGATAGTCAAATAAATTTTGAATCGGTACTCTCGTTCCATTAAAAACCGACGTACCACTTACTACTTCAGAGTTAATGTTTATTATATTTCTTTCATAATTTTTTGAATATTCGCTCTATAATTTTATAGTATTGATTTTTTTCTTTAATCATTCTTCGTTTTCATTACTCCAAAAATGAATAAAGGTAGAATACTTTACATGCAAAACTGGATAATCAATATACTTTTATATAGCTCCGAATTAAAAAACTTACGGCGTAATCCTATGAGCAAAAACAGTTGAGTTATTGTACGTAATTATCAGATCCGACAGATCTGTAATACCGTCACCGTTTACATCGGTAGCAACATATCCTGTTATAAAAACAGACACATCATTATACACTAAAATAATATCTGCCAGATCAACTATTCCATCCTGGTCTATATCCCCGCTGTAAATACAATAATTTCCGCTTACAAGCTTCTGGTTATCGCCGTATGCTTTTGAAGCTGCATTTGTAAAGTCATAATTAAAAACAGAACCATCAGCAGTAATGGATTCGCCTCCTGACTCACTCCATGTTTCGATTGTATTAAAATGCTTTACAACCAGATAATACGTACCGGAAGGAGAATTGGAAAAATTAAACAGACCGGAAAAAGTAAGTGAATCTATAACTCCCTTTGCAGAATCTCTCATTCTGTACGGTGGAACAGCATCTCTTAAATAAAGTGTTACAGTATCGCTTCTGTTGAGCCGGTTATTAGAAACATTAAACAATCCTTCCGGTACAACTTTCAGAATAATGTTTATAACAGGTCCCGGACCTTCGGTACATCTCCATACTCCCCCGGCTGTTGAACCGGTTGTCCCGGTAAATAGTTTAAGCGAGGAATTATAGTTTACCGATAATATAGGTGTTGCCGTTGTAGTGAAGTTAAAGTTTGCGAAAGTTAAGCCATTATTAGTGGATCTGAATACTCCCCCGTTTCCTGATGAATAAAAATTTCCAGCTAAGCTGTATGTAATTGATCTTTGATTCGAAGGTGAATTGCTTACTGTTGTCCATGTTAATCCTTTGTCGGTGGACTTGCTAAAGTTAAACGGTGAAGTTGTCGTTAGCATAAAGAGGTCTCCGTTAGGTTTTTGCAAAAGAAAATATCCGTTTTTACCGGGATTAAGATTTGCGCTGAAAGTTTGTCCGTAATCAGTTGACCTGTAAAATCCCACCGCTGTAGCACCGGTTACACCTACATACACAATATTCGCGCTGTCAATATCAACCAAAAGAGGAAGACAATTTAAACCTGACAGTCCGGTTTCAGTAAATGTCAGACCATTATCCGTGCTTCTGAAAAACCCGGTTGATGATGTGGCATATATGTAGCCACTGCTTCCGCATTTTACACCCTGCAGATTTTTATTATTAAAAACGGATGAAGGTATTAAAGAAAAATTTAGCCCCTTGTTTGTAGATTTCAGCATTCCGGTTGAATAATTAGCCACAAACATATTTCTCTGTGAATCATAAGCAAAGTCCCACATTGTCTGACCGGCGCCTGTAAAAACAGTATCCCAGGAATCTCCGCCATTAGATGACTTCCATATTCTTGAGTTTGCCCCGGTCAATCCTCCCGCAAATAAATTTCCCTGGCTATCTTTTGATATTGACCAGACGTTTCTTCCGTTAAGTTTCTGATCCCATACCTGGGATTGTGAAATTGCAGTAATTAGAAAAAGAGAAGCTAAAATTAATAGACAAGTTTTCATGATTTAGCGTTTTTTGATTTACGAAATATTATTTCTCCGGAAATTATTTTATGCCCTTGTTGATCTAGTGAACATAGCATAAGTAAACGTAAAGAAAAATTAGAATATCGATGAAATTTTTTCGTCACCAACAACAATACAATTTCACACTTAAATATAATTTCTAACAAACCCAAACTCATCCTTGCCGGAGAACAGCGATAAAGAATCCCTGTAATCTCATTCCCTTTCGGTAACATCCAGCTTTCGAACGTGCAAAGTATTGCCAGCGCACCGAACGCAACCGCTCCAACAGCTAAGGCGCCTATTGCACCCGCTCCGGTATTGAATTTTTTGATTTTCTTAATGCCGCTTTTATGCTTTTGTAATTTTTTCCAATTCATTTCAGTTATATTTTATACATTTTAAATCCCCATAAACTTTTTCAGGCATTAATTTGGGAATATACTTTTCAATTTATAATAGATTTTTTATTTCAGGAAATTGGTAAAATAATTGCCGGATAAAGGAAAGGTTTGGAAAGAGTTTTTCTGCAAAAAATCCTAGAAAAAACAATTTATCATTTACTTTAATTCAATATAAAAAAAATCTAAAAATAATATTTGACGGATGTAAGATACAATGTATTTTATTTCTTAATATGGTATAGCTTTATTAAGTATAACATACCATATTAAAGAAATCTTCAACTTCCGATAAGATAAAATGTAAAATTGGAGAAAAATTTAAATTAAAAACAACTAACTATGAAAAAAGTAGGTATCATTGGAGGATCCGGATTTATAGGAAGCCATATCACTAAAAAGTTTTTGAAAGAGAACTATAATGTAAAAGTTTCAACAACAGATATTTCAAAGAAGGAAAAGTATCAGCATCTGTCGGAATTATTCAACGCCAACAATCTTGAAATCAGTCCTTTAAACACAAAAGATATAAATTCATTGAAAGAATTTATCCGGGAATGTGATATACTGATTCATTGCGGAACTCCTTTTCAATTAGAATTTACTGATCCTCAAAAAGAATTATTTGAACCGACAATTAAAGGAACAGAAAATTTATTACAAATTATCAGAGATTCACCGTCTTTAAAAAAAGTTGTATTCGTTGCGTCCGTAGCAGCATATAATACTGCGTTTCCGCAGCCTGCCGATGGAAGGAGTGACGGACATGTTTATACTGAAGAAGATACGCCTTTCGTTCATGAAAGCAATCATCCGTATGCACAGGCAAAGCATTATGCTGATCAAACTGTTAGGAAATTTGTAAAAGAGAATCCTGACTTAGAGATTGAAATCGTGAGCGTGTTTCCAACTTTCGTAACTGGTAAATCCTTGTCAAACAGACAAGATTCTACTTCTACCGGGATTCAGTTTTTGTTTAAAAATAAAATTTCTCCTAACGATTTTGTAGAGTCACTTTACCAGCAGAATGCAGAATTTGCGAGTGTAGATGTTGTGGATGTAGCTGAAAGTATTTTTAAAGCTGCAACAATATCAGGATTACATGGTAAAAATTATCTATTAAGCAGTGAAAGCTGGAAAATATCCGATATGACTTTAATGCTGAATAAACAGCAGCCGGAAGGAATATCTCAGAATGTTTATAGCAGCAGTTTAGCAAAACAAGATCTTGGAGTAACTTTTAAAACGGCTCTGGAGTCTTTGAATCAGTTTGAATAATTTTAGAAAACAATTTAATCTAAAGTTAATTATTCCTCACTCGTAATGAGTCCACATTCTGAAAATTTTTATAATTCTTTGATCAGTATCTACTTCATAAATTATTCGATGCTGTATATTTATTCTCCGGGAGTAAAATCCATTTAAATCACCAATTAATTTTTCGTGTGAAGGGGGATTTTTAAAAGGATTTGATTCCAATATATCTAATATACTTTCCGCTTTTTCCTTTAAACCAGTGGCTTTTAATTTCTTAGCATCTTTCTGTGCTCTTCTAGAGTATTTTAATTTACATTTCACCATTTAAGTTTATCTGACCATTTATCCATAGGTTCTTTCTTTGCTTTTAAAAGAGATTCTTTCATCCCGGGAATAGATAAAAGATATATTGTTTCTTGAATAGCATTCCAATCATCTTCCGATATTAATACAGCATTAGTTCTTTTCCCGGTGATCTGAATTGGCTTACTCTCTTCGGCAGTTTCATCAATTAACTTATATATCCTATTTCTTGCTTGAGTGGCCGTTATAGTTTTCATAAATTTATTTTTCACAAACGTACGCCAAGGAGTACGTTAATTCAAGTCAGATTCATATTGACAAACTGAATTAAGCAACAAATTTATGAAAACAATATGTGAAAATGGACGTAAATTTTGAAGGTTCTGTCTGTATATATATCAAATGATTACTTTGTGCATCTCATCCCAGATCCGGCCTCAGCCTCACAAACACTGACTTACGATAGGCTCCATCCTTTGTCATTGAGGAGTACTAAATCTTACATCCTAACTTAGGCTCAACCCAGATTGTCTGCTTTTCATCCAAGACATTTTCCT
>JBBSDT010000044.1:0-14288 GCA_038240405.1 Ignavibacteria bacterium | reverse complement strand
CTTCATGTTTATCAGAAGTTTTTCTATGCTCATAGACTTTATAATTGTATAAGAAAGAATACCATCTGTAGCCGGTTCCAATTCTAAATTTTATTCCTAACAAGTAAAATAGCAAAGCAAGATCAAACCGCGGGTTAACATTAATCATCATATCTATTTTCCGGTTTCTAAAAAACTTATATTTTCCGATAAATTTCCCCTTTTCTTCAAGCTTCAGCAGTTCATCTATACCTTTATAACCTTTTATCAATTCAAAATTAATTTTACTGACCAAAAACGTAATCTTAGCATTCGGGAAAATCTTTCCGGCCAGACCGATAAGAGGAAGAGCCAAAATTGCATCGCCAAGCCTGTCTGTTCTGGAGATTAAAATATTTTTAACTTGGTTTTTATTAATCACAAAGAGAATATGCTCATAAATATTTTTATTTTCATCTATAATAGCAATAATAGTAAAAATAATTTTTCGAATGAATCACATTTTAAATAAAATGGAGATAAGGACATTGTTGAGAACCGGATTAATTATTAATTGCCACGAGCTTTAGCTCGGGGTTGAATTTTGGTTAAAGCCAAACTTTTTTGATCTTCTCCACGAGCTAAAGTTCGTGGGAATTAATAATTTATACTTCTTCATACAAGTTTATCCTCACACGGTAAACCGGGTAACCAATTGATGCTTCAAACTTAATACTCATTCCTACCCATACCTACCCATAGTGTATCTATAAATAGCTTTTTTAAAAAAATCATATATTTTATAATAGTGAAAAACAAAGGAGAGTAAAATGTTAGATAAAAAACTGGTAGAAGATTTTAAGATTTCACTTCGCGGTGAACTTATCCAGAAAGGGGACAAAGCTTACGACGAAGCCCGAAAGGTCTATAATGCAATGATTGATAAGCATCCACAGCTTATCGCCTGCTGCACTGATGTCGCAGATGTTATATCCGCAGTAAACTTCGGACGTGACAATAAATTATTAATTGCCATTCGTGGAGGCGGCCATAACGGCGGCGGATTAGGTATATGCGATGACGGGCTCGTTATAGATTTATCAGGAATTAAATACACCCGGGTCGATTCGGAGGCGAAAACAGTCAGAGCAGGAGCTGGATGTACATGGGCGGACGTTGATCATGCAACTCATGCCTTTGGCATGGCAACACCAAGCGGAATGATATCCACAACAGGTGTGGCGGGACTTACACTTGGTGGAGGTATTGGCTGTCTTACACGCCACTACGGTTTAACCATTGATAATTTGCTTGAAGCTGATGTAGTTTTAGCAGACGGCAGCTTCGTCACAGCAAATAAAGATCAAAACAAAGATCTCTTTTGGGCTATCCGTGGCGGAGGCGGAAATTTTGGTGTTATAACTTCATTTCTCTATAAACTTCATCCGGTAAATATGGTATATGGAGGACCTATTTTGTATGAACTGGATCAGGCAAAGCAAGTTATGCAGTGGTACCGGGATTTTATAGTCAAGGCTCCTGATGATTTGTCGGGGTTCTTTGCATTTCTTTCCGTTCCACCCGGACCTCCATTCCCCGAAAATCTTCACAACAAAAAAATGTGTGGAATAGTCTGGGCATATTCAGGTCCTATGGAGAAGGCTGAAGAAATATTTAAGCCAATAAAAAGTTTTCTTAAGCCTGCACTGGATTTTGCAGGGCCATTGCCATACACGGCCTTGCAATGTATGTTTGATCCTCTGCTCCCACCCGGACTTCAATGGTACTGGAGAGCAGATTTTTTTAATGATCTTAGCGATGAGGCAATCGATGCCCATGTCAAGCATGGATCAGACATGCCTACGCCGCTTTCAACAATGCATTTTTATCCCATAAACGGAGCTGCAAGCAAGGTAGGTAAAAACGACACTCCGTGGAGCTACAGAGATTCAGTCTTTGCTGAGGTTATTGTAGGAATTGATCCCGATCCGTCAAATAAAGATAAAATTACAAAATGGACTAAAGACTACTGGGAGGCAACTCATCCTTTTTCTTCGGGAGGAGCGTATGTTAATTTCCTTATGGACGAGGGGGAAGACCGCGTAAAAACAACATACAGAGACAATTACGACAGACTTTCTCAAATAAAAAAAGAATATGATCCTGAAAATATATTTTGCGTCAATCAGAATATAAAGCCGGCAAAATAATACTATTTTTTAGTTATAATAAACAAGTTCTAAATAATCCAAAAAATTGCAACAAAAAAGCGGATGCTAACTTAACATCCGCTTTTTTAATATAAATTTATAAAAAAAAATTACTTATAGGTTATTACCAGAGAAGTAATGTTTTTATCCTTATCATATCCAAGCATCAATCCTACTTCCTTTGTATCTTTCTTCCAGTCTACCAGACCGCCTTTATCGCTTATCATTGACTCTCCTCCTTCAGAAAGGACATATCCGTTTTTCTTCATTTCTTCCTTATAGAAATTAACAATATCCAATACTTTGTCATTTGATTCAAAGGTCACAACTGTGCCTTCAGACGAATTTAGTGAACCTAATGTCTTAGAATTTTTAGGCTGAGGTACATCGGATGGAAAGTTATTTGGAAGTCCCGGAGTCATTCCTAATTCATTTGCCTTATTAATATCCTCTTTACTTTGCTGGATTGATTCATCTTTATTTTTTTTATCGTTCTTACTATCCTGTGAAGCATCAGTCCCTTCCTTTTTTGTTTCCTGCTTTGAATCATCAGATTTCTCAATCGTTATCTGTTTCTTATTTCCGCAATTTAATGTTACAAATGCAAAAAGTATGATTATTAAAAAATTTAATTTATTCATTTCATATAATTTATAGTTTCCAAAATTATTTATTAATTAAAACATCTAATTGCCTCAAATGTACCGGCAATCCAGTTCTTTTTATCATTCTTAAAGCAGATGGCAATTTTACCTTTGACAATTTTGTCCTCAATGCCGGTGATTACCAATGCACAGTTCCATGGTTCCGAAGACTTAGTATTATTTGCACTCTCGTTACCGGTATTAGAAAAAGCTATATATCCATCCAGATTCTGATCAAAACTTGATTTCAACAAATCGCCTGTTTTTATTTCTCCGCCTTTGTGGATTAAATGGAATGAATTATCCTGTTCAACATAACCACAATTATTTTTCGGCTTTACATCCCCAAAATTTAAAACATTATCGCCGCTTCCTCTCCATTGTTCAAAATTTATATACTGCAAATTTATCTCTTTCCCATTTATAAATCCTTTAACAGGAAAATCAGGTATATCCGAAATTTTAAGATCGAACTTCCATGTAAATTCCTTATTTGGGTTGTTGTCGGAAACTTGTTCGGGCTTCTTATCGCAGGATATACAAACAAACAGTAATAAAAGTGTGATTGCTTTAAGAAAAAAAGAATTTTTACTGCTCAAATTTTCTGTATAAAAATGGAAAGGGCAATCTCATTGCCCTTTTTAAAATTTTATAATTATAATCTATTTCACAAATTTATTGTACCGGTCGTTTATTCTGCCCCAGTTAAGGGTTTTGAAAAAGTTATCTATATAACCTGCCCGGGCAGGACAGTCTTTGTGATAATATTCATGTTCAAATACATCGCAGCTAATTATCGGAATTCCACCCCATATAGCTCCATAATGGTGCTCATCTACCAGGACATCAAGAAGTCTCTGGCTATATAGCTGATCATAAGTTAATACCGCCCAGCCGGATAGCTTTGCAGAAATGGCTGTTGCCTTAAAATCCGCTTTCCAATTATCTATTGACCCGAACTCTTTTTCAATTGCCGGAACAACCTGCGGACCTTTAGACGTATCACCGTCACCTCCTAAAACTTCCCAGTAAACATCATGAAGCAAAGCGCCTGCATGGTTCCAGGTAAATCTTCTCTTTAGCTCTCCGACCTGGCTGAAATTTCCGTTAGCCTTGGACCTGTCCGCCGATTCAAGCTCTTTTTCGATGTTGTTCAAAAAAGTTACATAACCTTTGTGGTGAGTATTATAATGCCAGTCCGTAGTTTCAGCATCTATAACTTCCTTTAAGAGTTGCTTGGCCTCTTCATCGGAATAAGGTCTTTTATTAAATTTCCATTCGTAAGCCATTTTATTAATGTCTCCTTTTTTAGTTTTAAGTTTAGCTTCTTTTGCAGAAATAAATGAAAAGTTTTTCCTAAGTGCAAAAATTCCAATTCCCGCGGCAGAACTTTTGATAAAATTTCTACGGGAAGATTTGCCTGGAAATTTCATTTAAAATAGGAAAAACATTTAAGAGTTAAAACTCCTTTTGATGAAAGGAGGGTTGAAAGTGTAACAATGATATTTCAAAACGTATTAAACTCCGAATGAACTACCGCAGCCGCAGGTTTTCACTGCGTGAGGATTATTAAAAACGAATCCCCTTCCGGTTAATCCATCCGTAAAGTCTATTTCCGTTCCTGAAAGGTATAAGCTACTTTTCAGGTCTATGAAAATCTTAATACCATCTTTCTCAATCAGATTATCACCGGTTCTTTCTTCCGGGTCAAAGCCCAGAGTATATGTTAGTCCGGAGCATCCGCCTCCCTTTACTCCCACTCTCAAACCATAGTCAGCAGGAATTTTATTTTCTTCCATTATTTTCTTAATTTCCTTGATTGCCTTTTCCGTTACTCCTACTTCTTCACTTACTCCGGCAATGAATTCTTGAGTTTCTGACATTTTGTTTTATTTTATTTTATATACTATATTTAATTAAATATTGATTTAAATAATTCCTTCTTTTGCCATCGCATAGACCGGCGAATCCTTTCTCAATTTTTCTACCGTTGAGATCAATTTTTCAATGACGTAGTCAACTTCTTCTTCAGTTGTAAATCTGCCAAAACTTATCCTTAAAGAAGACCTTCCAAGCTCATTGCTTCTGCCAATCGCGCTTAATACATGCGACGGTGACATGGATGCAGACGTACAAGCGCTTCCTGTTGACACGGCAACGTCCTTCAATGCGCCAATCAGAGCATCAATATCCATATGGGGGAAGCTTACATTAATATTATTTGTAATTCGCTTTGTCCTGTGTCCGTTTAAAACAACTTCCCCGAGACCCATGAGGGCATCAATAATTTTATCTCTGAACTTAATATGTTTTTCCATTTCCTCACTCATCACTTCTTTACTGATTTCACATGCCTTTCCAAATCCAACTATGCCCGGGACGTTAAGCGTACCGCTTCTTAATCCTTTCTCCTGGCTGCCTCCGTGCATTTGTTTTGTAACTTTTACCCTGGGATTTTTGCTTCTGATATATAACGCTCCGACTCCCTTAGGTCCGTAAAATTTGTGTGCTGAGATGCTCATCAGATCTATTTTCATCTTTTCAACATCAATAGGAGTTTTCCCGACTGCCTGGGTTGCATCTGTATGAAATAAAACTTCCCTGTCTTTGCAGATTTTTCCGATTTCTTCAAGGGGCTGAAGGGTGCCGATTTCATTGTTAGCTGCCATAATGCTGACAAGTATTGTTTTTTCCGTTATGGCTTTTTTCAGATCTTCCAGATCAATTAATCCATCCCCGTCAACATTCAGATACGTAACTTCAAAACCTTTTTCTTCCAGGCATTGACAGGTTTCCAGAATTGCTTTATGTTCGGTAGTACAAGTTATTATGTGATTACCCTTTTCGGAGTAAACTTCTCCGACTCCTTTAATCGCGATATTATTTGCTTCCGTCGACCCCGCAGTAAAAACAATTTCTCTCGGAATTGCATTTATCAAATCTGCAACTCTTTTTCTCGCAAGGGATACCGCTTCCTCCGCTTCCCAGCCGTATTTGTGATTGGCGCTGGATGCATTTCCGAACATCTGACAAAAATAAGGCAGCATCTCTTCTAAAACCCTTGTATCTACGGGGGTTGTAGCATTATAATCCATGTAAACGGGAAGCTTCATGGAAATGATTTTGTATGCTTAAACAAAGTCTGAAATTGTTTTACTTTTAAAAAGATCTTCAACTTCTTTTTGAAGACCTGAAATGGGAGATTTAATTGAACATGTCTCAATAAGATTGCAATCCTTTTCTGCATTTTCGTGCAGGCATTCTGCAATAGCAATATCGCCGTCAATAGATGACATCAGATTATATAAAGGAATTTCGTCAGGCCTTTTAGCCAAAAAGTAGCCGCCATTGGTTCCCTGAGTAGATTCCAAAATATTATCATTCTTTAACTTCTGCAAAATTTTAGATAGAAGATCATAGGGAATATTATTAGTATCTGAAATTTCTCTTGCCGTAACCAATTTATGGTCTGAATGCAAAATGAATTTCAATGCCATCAACGCATATTCAACTTTCTTTGATATTCTGATCATAAGGAAGGTTCAATGTTTGGATCCTGCTTTATAAAAGTACCAAAACCTCTATAATTTTAACTTATTAAATAAATTTTTTACTTACAATCAAAAAACAATCGCTTATTATACTCAAAGTTGTCCAGAATAAATTTATCTTTATTTAAAATCTATAAATGGTTTTTAAAAAAATAAAAACAGCTGGTCATAAAATAGTAAAGCCACGTAACTTCTATGAATTACAAGGCTTTATCTTAGCGGTCCCAACGGGATTCGAACCCGTGTTTTCACTGTGAAAGAGTGGCGACCTAACCCCTAGTCGATGGGACCTGTTTTTTTCAAATATTATATAAAATAATCAATTCCTGTTTGAGATACAATTACGAAGGGCAACTGCAGTCGAGGCCTTTAATCCTTTAATCATGGTTCAAAAATTGTCTGAACCTTGATTCACTTGATTATAAGATTTCTTGATTTTTGGTTCATAAGAGTAATTTAACTATCTGTCATCCCGGCGATCTTTAGCCGGGATCCAATCAGCTTTAATTTTAGTATTATGACACACTCAAAATATTCAACGGCAGCGAAGATAAAGTGCATTATTCTGCGTGACTATTTTTGAATTTTCCATTTGTCTGATTTTTTAGCCGTTTTTGTAGTTTCAGATTACTGGTTGGCGTTAAATGAGAGATTTTCAGTTGTTCGTGATCGTAAAACAACTTTTAGATTTTAAGTTTGAAGTGTTCGCTTTAAATTTTAGTCATTCCGCTCCTCTGTTTTGTTTGTTTGCTTTCATGTTTACACTGTTCGCAACTCCGTCCGTTAGTTCGCTTTCGTGTAATTTCTCTTCGCGGTCATGTAAATGTATTCCGCGATTGATTTTTGAGAGATTTCTCGTATGTAAATTTACTTTTCTCTTCTGCTCCGGGACTTTGTTCATATGTTTCGTTTCTTTCTTCTTATGTAAATTCGCTAAGTTGTCTTGCACCGAATGATTTCTCCGATGTTTTGTTTCTTTATTCTGTTGAACAAATGCTTTCTACCACATTCCTGTTGTTTCTTTTTAGTGTCCGGAGACTTCTTTCCGGATTTTACTTTCTATCTTCAGCAGCGCGAATTGATTATACCGGAGTTCAGTTCTTTTTCGGGTCATTCTAATTTCTTTGTATGGGATCATTTTTTCTCTGCTGAAGTTACTGAAAGGTTTATTTTATGAGCTTTTTTGAATCTAGTATCTAATTTCTATTTAACTTTTCAATAATTTCAAAGAACTTGTTTTAAATCTCTTACTTTGATATTTTCACTGTATTTCAAAGTTGAATATTCAAAGTTATGAACTTTAGTTCTATTTGTCAAAGGAAATTTTTCTTTGATTCTGAAAGTTGTTTAAATTAGAAGAATGATTTAAACCCTTGTCAGAAGCGAGTTTTCAGAATTTTACAACTTTATAATTTTTGTGAGAATAGGAAAAATTTAAGAAAGTGAGAATGTGTGAAAAAGATTGGAATTTTCTTTGCGAGGCTAAGCTGGAACGGAGAAATCAACCTCACCCCCAACCCCTCTCCGAAAAAAGGAGAGGGGAGTTTCTGGATTTTAGGTTCATTTTCGTAAGACTGAGATGGTCAGAATAAATTAGAAAATCTGGTTAAAAGAGAGATGCTTCCTCGTGCGGCGCACTTCTCGCAAAGACAGTTTTAGAAGTTGTGAGAATGGAGAAGATGTTCAAAAACTAAAAAGTAAATTGTGTCTTATTATTCCCGTTCCTGTCCATGATCCAGAGTCTTCCGTTGCCTTTATTCCTGTTAGTGTAGATTATCTTCAGATTTGCAGCGGAGAAGTCAGGAGAATATCCCTGTGTATCTGTAAGTCTGGTAATTGTAGCTCCATCCAGGGACATCTTATAAATATAAACATACCCCGCTTTATTCATCGATGAAAATATAACATCGCTTTGTCTGATTACCGGATACATATTAACAATGTGGTCATCATCAATCAAAGGCGCTATCACATGTCTTGAACCGTTATTTAAATCATACTGATAGAGAGTATCACCAATTTGATTTCCGTTGTTGTTTTTCACCGGCTTAAAGTAAATTAAAATGCTGCTTCCAGCGCTCCAGTTAGGAAAGTTCGCATTCATCTCAATTAATGTTTTTTGACTGCCGTCGGGTTTCATTATCCATACATTACATTGTGAACCGCTGCAATCACTGTAGGAAATCCAGTTACCATCATCGCTCCATTTTGCATAATAGTTTTTTCCTCCATTAGTCAGCTGTACGAGACTGTCTCCATTGCCTTCAATTTTGAAAATCTGATCACCCTGTGAAAATACAATCCATTCCGAATCCGGCGACCAATCGGGATTTCTTGCAAAGCCGGTAACTATTTGATGTGTAGTAGTTCCGTTTGAATTAACGGTATAAATGCCGCTGATGTCATTGTCCCGATCAGCATGCGCATAAGCAATTTTATTTCCTGTCTTTGACCATGAGGGTTCAAAATCTATTTGACTGTATTCGGGAATTGGAGAAGTTGAGGAATCTATGGAATTGTCTTTGCAACTGAATGCGACAACGACGATAAGGGTTAAGAAAAAGAATTTCAAATTTTAAATTATAAATTATCTTGTTGGTTGTAGTTTTGCTTTCAGTCGTCTAAGCAATATTTCCTCGTTTCGTAGTTCGCACTCCCAAAATCGTGTAACAGTCCAACCATTCTTAGTTAAGTATTTAGTAACTTTTTTATCTCGTATTCTATTGCGTTCAAGTTTTTTAGTCCAATAATCTTTATTTTTCTTAGGTTGAGTGTTACGGCAATTGTGTCCATGCCAAAAACAGCCGTCAACAAAAATAATCGATTTTGCGACTGGAAAAGTAAAGTCGGGTTTTCCGAAAAGTTTATAGTTTCTTCGCCAACCTTTAATATTATTAACTCTAAAAAAATTGATTAGTTTTAGTTCTGTGGACTTGTTGCGACTACTTTTTACAAGCCGCATTATCTCACTGCGCTTTTTTCTCGAAAATGTGTCACTCATTTTTGTGAATAATAGTAACCCAAGATTTGTCAAACCTAATGCGTTTAAAACTGCATCTTTATTTAGTGCCTTTGGTTGTTTAACGCGGATTATCAAACTCTTTGCCGAAACATTTTCGATAATGGTAAATTGGGAACCGTGAGGTTGCCAAGTAAACCGTTTGTTTTCGGTTGATTTTTCAATGCCAACAAGGTTTGAATTCTTATTCCACTCCCATGCGAATAATTCTGGATCGTAACGAATTGTGTCAAATTCAAAAACAACAACTTCATTTAGGTCGTTTGATTTTATGAGAACAACAGTCCGAAGATTTTGAAACTTTTCTCTTATTGCAGAAATTCGTTCGTTCCAAATATCTAAAATTGATTTGCCAACAACATTTGCATCAGCTTTTGTATCAATTTTATCTCCGTAAGAATAAACAGGGGAATTTCTTCCCGAAATAAGTCTGACTTTTTTCTGAGTTGAGGGTTTTACCGATTTTACTGTCTTTGCTCCCCATGCTGTATTTCCTAGAATCACATCGTCAAGTCCCACATTTGATGGTTTCCATTCCGCCCCGATGCATCTTGCAAAAACTGCTTCCCATTCTGATCCTTCAAGAATAGCTTTGCCTTTCGACGCAAGAAGATAGACTAATTCTTTTGCAAGCTTAAATGGAAATTCCTTGGGAAATTCTTTCAAACGAAATGGCGGTAAGGATTTATTTACTGTCCGGAGCTTTGGGGTTTTATCTTTCGCCATATTTTACTTCGTATTCTCTTAATACCGAACTCATTTCTATTGAGGTTGCCACATGTGGCAGAAGTTTTAAAATAACAGCTTTTACAATATTGACGGGAACAGCATTGCCGGCCTGTTTTCTTGCATGGCTGTCATTTACAACAATTTCGTATGAGTCTGGAAACCCTTGGATGCGAAACATTTCTCTAGGTGTCAGTCGTCTTTCTCCGTTCACAAGTAAATAATTGTAGGATGCACCAGCACGCAAAGCGCATGAATATGGATAAGAACAAATGTTACCGGTTTTGTTTTCATGCCAAATAGAAAGTTTGTAGTCCGATTTATGTTTCTGTTTTCTCTTTTTCAAAATGTAATCGGAAGCGTAGTCTTTTTGTCCACATGCTTTTCTAAAATTTGGCTCAATGGTTTATATGGTCTGATAGGTAAAGGGAAAGAGAAAAAAATTGGATCTTGATGTCCAACAATAATGACTCGTTCTCTTTTTTGCGGTAATCCGTAATTAAGTGCATTTAAAACATCATAGTGAACGTAATAACCTAAGTCCTTCTTCAAAATTTTTAAAATTGTTTTTAGCGTTTTACCACCATCATGTCCAACAAGTTGCTTAACATTCTCAAGAACAAACGCTTTTGGGCGTTTGTGTTTAATAATTCTCGCGATGTCAAAAAATAAAGTACCTCTGATGTCATTAAAACCTTGCATTTGTCCAATGATGCTGAAAGGTTGGCAAGGAAAACCCGCAAATAAAATGTCGTGGTCTGGAATATCTTTCTCATCAACTTTGGTAATATCGCCAATTGGTCTGTGTCCAAAGTTGGTTTCATAGCTGTCTTGGCAAAATTGGTCAATGTCAGAGGAAAATACACAATTTGGAGTAAGGTTATTTTCTAAACATACCTCGTCCATTGCCACGCGAAAGCCGCCAATTCCGCAAAACAGGTCTATGAATTTTATTTGTTCCATCGTTATCAATTAAAGTTTGTCAAAAGTAATTTTTGCCTGAGTTATTCCTCATCAAATAGTCGTTGTCAATCTTTTAAAGTTCATATTTCTGATGTGTAGGACAAACAACCATTTGCTTGGCTCATTATTCACGACAATGAAAAACAACTTCTGTCCCAATTGAAGAGCATAGTCCAAAGCCTCATTAACACATCCGGGTAGCTGAAATTCTGGGTGTTCAACTTAATTTAAAATCCCGTAACAAAGATAATTAAAGTCTAGAACTTATATTACACAAAATGTTTGCCATTTCACTAATTGCTAAGCAGCAGAGTTTTATATTTCATCCAATAGTATTTCATTCTGCATGTCCACCCAACGATAATGTAAATTCAACGTTGTCGTGTCCCTCAAATGTTTTATGTATATGCTTACTTCTATTGATGGCTCCGTGTCAATCACGATAATTAATTTTTCTTGTGTTGGTTTGTCTAGATACATTGAATATTCAAAAAGTTGTCCGACCGCTTGTCTAATATTTATTTTTTGCCGTGTCCGTTTTAATTTCAAAATAATTAAGTATATCACCATTTATAGATATTGCTTGAACATCAATATGATTTTCTTCAATTTTTATATTGCGAAACTTACCGCTTGATTTTAAAAGTTTGGATAAAACATTTTGAATTTTATTATGATAAGGATCAACAAAAATTTCAGTTCCGGCCTTTCTTGAATAACCATCTGTCCCTTTTTGCTTAATGTCTTCAAAATCAAAAGCAGAAACCTTGTTTAATAATTTGTAGTGAGCAGTTTTCAAGTTTTTATCTTTATTGGAAATCACTGGAAAGTCGTCATAAATTTTTATGTCGTTTATTTTAAACTTAACATTGAAAAATATTTTCGCGTCTGTTTTTTTCAAATTTGCCGGATCAATACCAGCGATTATAAGGTCTTTAACCATTTCTTTAACCCAACCATTTCGTTTGTATGTGTCATAGGTTTCAGTTGATTCCTCTTTTGAAATACAAAGTGCATTCTCAATGAAACCCACAAGAAATTTTTGTTTGTTTGTAATTGTGTAAAGCCACAATTTATGTATTTGTCCGACATGTTGGTCTGATTTTAAGTTTAAAGGTTGCACGAAACCGTAATGGTAACCATTTACAATTTTTGATTTATCAAGCAACAACTCCTCGTGTCCATATCCTACAATATTTTCGTATGATTCTAAATTTGGACTTTTTCCATTTGTTCCCGAGGGTCTTGCCCAACCAAAGTCATTCCAACATATTCTTGAAATTTTTTCTATCACGATGATTTTTTTGAAATCAGTTTAATTTTTGAAGCTTTTATATAGTTGGGGGATTTCAATAAAATTTTTTATCCGCATTAAACTACTAAAACTATTAAATATTTACAAAGTAAATTGCAGAATTTTTAATTAATAATTGATTATTTATAATAATTCGTTAGTGACAATGTTTTTACTCTTCACTGTAACTTCCGAAATCCTGCCTTCAGAAAATTATTTTAATTAAACCACCTTTTCTTTATTTTACAAATCAAATTAACTTAAACTGATGCTAGCGTGCAACCGATGTTTAATGATGAACGCCAATTTAAGAAATTTTAAATCTATGAATCAACGCCTCCTCAAAAAAAAGTACGGTTTTCAGAATCCATTCAAGCCGGATTTACTATCGAAGAAAGCATTGCCTTACTTAAAAGCCGGCGGATGCTCGATGCAGGCTGCGGCGAAGGTGCCGACAGTGAATTCTTTGCTCAAAAAGGATTTAAAGTAACCGCTATTTAAAAATTTAACATTAAAAATTTAAATACAACATTTGAAATTTAACATTTAAAATTTATAATTTATAATTAATCATTGAACATTGAACTTTGCCTTAAAATTTGAATCTCACTCCTCCATAGATACCGTTTGTTAAACCAGGTTGATCGAACTTTGTTACATTTGCTTTCATCATCCCGGAGAAACTATCTGTTAATTTGAATTCAGTTCCGATTCCTATCGCCAGTCCGAGAGAATTGGCGATAATTTCATCAGGGAATTGAGCGATTTCCTTTCGTGATTTTAAGATATTAAGATCGAGCAGACTTTCCATAAAAAACCTTGCGTTGCCTTTGTTTGTGTAAAATCTCATTCCTCCGGAATAATCATTTTCGGAATATGACTTATTATCATAATCAAGTGGCACGACAGACCCGCTATGAATATAACTTCCTACCAGGGAAACTTTTTCGGAAATATTATAAGTAATTTCCGCACCATAACTTCCTGTTGGCTTGATATTATTTTTCGCGGAACTTCCTGCTACAAAGCCGGTTGATATTTTTTTATCAGGATTATTAATAGCAGGCTGACTACCGTAGTTAATTTCCAATCCGGCATTTACTCCGGCATACATGTATTCACCATTACTTACAAATACTTTATGAAATCTGCCGTTAACTATTATACCATAGGAATCAGCAATCTTTATCCTTCCTCCTAAACCGAAGCTTAAACCAAACGACTCAAGACTTTGAACCGATCTGTCCGATTCTATGCCTAAATTTGCGAGTCCTATTTCATAATAACCTGCCGCCACGCTTAAAAAATATCTTTTATTGCCTGAATAAATTTTTATCCCTTCAGTAACTTCATAATTATTCTGAATCACATCAATAGAATATGAAGTTTGACTGAAAGTAGTCCTTGAATAGTTAGCAAAATAGCCGATAGAACCCTTTGGAATATAAGATGCTTCAATAGAGGCAAACTGTCCCTCATCATGAGTGAATTTATTTCCGTTATTATCTATAATGCCGGAAATGCCGTACGAATAACTCAGAGCCCAGAAAGAATTTTTAGTGAAAGGATGTTCGGAAGTTTGTTGAGAAAATGCTACACCTGACAAGAATAGAATTGAAGCTGCAAAAAAAGATTTCGCTTTCACACTTTCTCCTTTTTATTTTGGTGAATAAAAATTAGTAAGAAATCTTCAGATGCAATTTTTATGTCAAGTTATTGAATGGAGTTAAACTATAGCTAATAAATGCGAATGTCAATATAATGTGGTTAAATGGTGAAGGGTACGCATTGCCTCATAATTAATCTTACCCTGAGGTTATAAGAAACAGGTCGTTGCCTCATAATTAATGTTACCGTAGTAAAAAGTATAAAACGGTAAAAAATTATGAGTAAAAAATCAAAGAGAGAATATCTTGATGAGAT
>JBBSDT010000043.1:0-14473 GCA_038240405.1 Ignavibacteria bacterium | reverse complement strand
GTTTCTGCTTCTAATGGCGCAGATTATCTTATAATATACAATAATTTGTTTTTATCCCAGGCAGAACAGTTGAGAGCTTACAGATCAACCCATGATAATTTTAGAAGCATCAAAGCTGAAATAGAAGACATATATGATATTTTCAATTATGGTCTTGAAAGTCCGCTTGCGGTCAGAAACTTCACAATGTATGCCTATAATAATTGGCAGTTGCCAAAGCTTGGATATATTTGCCTTTTTGGCAGAGCTTCACTGGATCCAAAAAAGAATGCCTCAACTTCTGTTTATTATCAGAATTATGTTCCCACATACGGTTTCCCTCCTTCAGATGGCTATTTTGCTAATTTCAATATAGGAACTTTTTGTTATTATGACCAGGTAGCAATAGGCAGAATTCCTGTTTATTACCCATCGGAAGCACAAAATATAGTTGACAAAATTATTGCATATGAAAGTAATCCTCCAGACAGATGGGTTAAAAACTTTACTTTCATTACCGGTGGAAGTGATTCTTTAGAGCAGGCCGGCCATCAGGCTCAATCGGAGTTTGAAATAGGAACTTATGTATTACAAGCGCCCATATCGAGTGATCCGCATAGGATTTACCGTACGGGAGGATCGGGTGCATTAACTTTTAATATCAAGGATTCAATAAAAAATGATCTTGACAGAGGAACATTATTTGTAAATTTCAGGGGACATGCGGGCAGTCATGATTGGGAAGTTGCAATGAGTGATCCCAATACTTTGAACAATGGCAATAAAATTCCTTTAATTTTAAGCCTTACCTGTTTTACCGGAGAAAATTCTAAACCAGATTACCGGGGTTTTGGAGAACAATTTTTATACCTGCCGGGGAAAGGTGCTATCGGGTTTGTAGGAACCACTGGATGGAGTTACCAGCAATATGGGAATGACTACGGCACAAATATTCTTCAGACTATGAAAACCGATACCGCCCGGAGAATAGGTAATCTTACTAAATATGCAACCAAGGTAATGGGAAGGGATTCTCTTTCTTTTAACATCAGGCATACTATAAATTGTTACACGCTGATTGGCGACCCTGCCGCTACATTGAGGCTCCCCGTGAGACCGGATTTTTCCATTACCAGCGCGGATTACAAATTGTCAAATAATTTCCCTGACATCGGAGACCATATAACGTTGACTATTTATCCGAAAAACCTAGGATTGAATGCTGATTCATGTAAGACGAGAATTCAGATTAAAAAAGATAACATAAATTATTTCACTAAAGATACCGTCCGGAAAAACTTCGGATTAAATGATTCTATCAATTATACTTTTACATTGGATTCGGTGGGTAATTATAGCGCTGTTGTAACTCTTGATTATCCAAACTGGTATCCGCTGGAATATAAAGCAAATAATTCCGTAAGCATAAGCATTCCAGTAAAGAATGTTGCTTTTGTTCCACTTAAGCCAGTGCAAAATGCCATTATTTCTTCAGATAGCGTGGAATTTGTTGGTTTGAATCCGAGATTTAACAGTTTACAAAATAGTATAAAGGTAATTTTACAGCTGGATACAAGCAACTTGTTTAATTCCCCGGCTCTCAGAAATTTTAGCAACAATAATATTTCAGGCGTTGCAACAAAGTTTAAAACTGCCGTGCCATTTCCTGGGAATAATAAAATTCATTATTGGAGAACCAACAGTATTATTAATGGTGATAGTTCAGGTTGGTCTAATATTCAGATATTTGTTTACAATAACAGCCTGAAATATATTTCGAACAACTCAAAGACTTCCAATAGTACGCAAACTGCAACTACTTCAATATATAAATTTAGTAGCAGTCAATATTCACAGAGTGATTTTAATAACACCTCATTTTATTCAGATGGTATGAAGCTTTCAGACAGGCAGGCAACTTTATTTGTCCGGTCTTTGGGAAGCAAAGGAGAAGAAGCTTCATATTTCAGTGTAGGAAACAAAAATATTTATATAGATGCAAGCTTAAATACTGGTCTGAATCTCCTAAAAGTAAAAAAGTTTTCCGGATCGATTCTGGAATTTAAGAATTTTCAGATGAGTTCTTCTACTTCTTCAGATTCTCTTGTGACATTTCTGAATACATATGACTCTACACAGTATTTAATGTTATTGAACGCTTCCTATGTAACTGGTGGCACCTATCTTACTACTTCAGCAAGAAATAAACTAAGACAGTTCGGCAGCATCTTTTGTGACTCTATTTCTCTTCTAGGCTATTTTCACACATGGAGCCTGATTGGGTACCTTGGGGCATCCCACTCACAGGTGTCCGAAATGTGGGATCCATGCTGCAGAACTACACCCGGCTGTACTGCCTGTGATCATTGGACTGAATCTATAAGTACAATGGATGTAACTTTCAGAAATCCATCCGGCACTATTTCTAACATCGTGGGACCTGCAGAAACATGGACTGACTTTGCATGGACCCGGATATTGAATCCAAACAGCACTTTGAAATTTGACGTATATGGAATTAATGCAAATAACCAGCAGACATTATTATTATCAAATCTACAAGCTAACCTGTCCAGCGATTTAAGCTCCATTAATGCCAGCCTTTATCCTAAGCTTAATCTTGTCGCAAAATTTGATATTGATACAATTTTGGGGAATATTTCATCCGTACTAAATTCAGTTAAAGTAAATTATATAGCGCCTCCCGAATTAGCATGGAATGTAAATTCACTGGCAATATCTTCTACTTATAAAGTTAATGAAGATCTGAAATTTTCTTTTGATTGTATGAATGCGGGATTTATGGATTTATCTGGAATGATAATTAACGTGTATAAGAAATCTGTTTCCGCACCCAATCTTATTTTTACAGATTCAACTCCTGCTATTCTGAAAGTCGATAGTACCTTAACGTATAAAAATAAAATTACCATACCTTATTACCGTGATAGCATGAAAATGTATGTCCAGTTGAAACCACGTGGCGCTGATAATGAATTCTTTACATACAATAATATTGTTGATTTTACCATGAGCTCTGTTCATGCTTACCGGGCAAACATTATAAAGGTTTACAGCGACGGGCAATTGTTAACTAACGGGGATTATGTAAGTAAACATCCGGAAATCCGGGTAAACATTTCAGGGAAGGAAATAATTTCTTCCCCAATCTCCGACACGACAAAGCTCTTTATAAATCTTAATGATAAATATATCCCCTATTTTGTTAACGGCAAGTTGAACAGTTTATTGAAAGTGATTGATAAGGATAATCCGAATTCTCAAAATGATTATTCGATATTCTATTATCCGGAGCTTGTCAACGGGAATAACAAGCTTTCTGTAATTTATCATTCGGATGCGAATAACATTGATACTTCTATATATGATATTTTAGTAAGTGATGAACTTGCAGTCAAAGATCTTTACAATTATCCCAATCCAATGAAAAATGAAACAAGCTTTATTTTTAATCTTGCGGGTTCCTATAATCCTGAGAATTTTAAAATAAAGATTTATACGGTTACCGGCAGATTGATCAAAGAAATCGATTATCCTGTTTCTATAGGCTATAATCAGATTCCTTGGGATGGAAAAGACGCTGATGGTGATTTTGTTGCGAACGGAACTTACCTGTATAAACTTGTCACACGGGATGATACAAAAACTGTTGCGCAGACTCAAAAGCTGGTAGTGCTTAAATAGGAATTTTAAAACTAAAATTACGAAGCAGAATATAAATTTTCAGCCAGGTCAAATTGGAGCAGCAATTCATTTTCAAGTGACGTAAATTTTGATTCTAATGGAAATATGTAGCGCTGACTTAAAATCTTCCGTGACTTGTCAAATCCAAATTAGAGAATTTCTCCGATAGGACTTGAATCCGTATTTCCAAACCAAAGAAAGCCTTGGATTACTATAATTCCATTCGACAATACTATACTTTCTATTACCGCTTATCTTACAAATACTCAACTTTTTCGCTACCCATTTTCTTCCTAACTTATTTGAAAGTAATGCCATAATATTTAACTCTGAAATCAAATTATTATTTTTGGTCCATTGCGGGTCCTGACTTGTGCTGTGAGTGATCACAATAAATTGTGTTTGTTATTTTGAGAAAGCATGTCTGCCCGAAAGAAATGAAGTAAACAAGTAAGAGGTTAACTCATCATGAAGAAATTATTACAGATATCCAATGGAGCTGCATTAGCCGCAACAATAATAATAAACTACATTTCATACACCGGAGTCTTCAACGGAAATACTATTGCATCTGTTTATACAGGATATGCAAATTTATTTACTCCCGCCGGATATACCTTTTCAATCTGTATTTTGATCTACCTGAGTCTTTCTACATTTGTCATATATCAGGGGATCAGTCTTTTCAAAAAAGAACCAATCCCTGAAGTTGTATCTCAGGCCGGATGGTGGTTTGTACTTTCGTGCATAGTCAACTGTTTGTGGGTTATTGCGTGGTTGTATGAATACATCGGACTATCGGTACTGCTCATGTTCATTTTATTTTTTTCGTTGCTGAAAATTATAGTAAACACCAACATGGAACTCGATGATGCTCCTTTTAAAACCGTCGCTTTTGTATGGTGGCCTTTTTCATTTTATTCAGGTTGGACGTTAGTTGTCCTGATAACCGACGTTGCAGCATACCTTGCAAAAATTCACTGGGACGGTTTCGGACTTTCAAATGTATTCTGGACAATTATCATGGTGTGCCTTGCAGGATCAGTAAATCTTTTTCTGACATGGAAGCGCAATATGCGTGAATTCGGATTTGTAGGCGCCTGGGCTTTGACCGGAGTGGCAGTAGCTAACAGTGGAAGGTCTCAAGAAGTTTTTATGACGGCTCTTATCGTTGCGACTCTTTTATTTATCAGCAGCATCTCACATGGGTACAAAAACCGGAAGTATTTTCCCTGGAGGAAGAGAACCTAATTTTATCAACTAAGCATTAGTTATAAAATAACTTTGAAAATAGTTGGGATATACTTTGTAAATATATGCAAGTTTTGTTAATTTATTGCAAATATTTAGATGCTATGTGCGCGTTAACATGAAAACATGGTATTAATTAAGAGTAAAAATATTAAATAACACGACAAAAAAAATTTATGAAGTTATTTTTAAACAATAAAGTTTACACCGAAATACAATTTGACCGAGAAGCTGACTTTGAAAGAGAAGTTGTAGCTAAATCTAAACTCTTTTTTGGGCAAAATTCAATTTACATTGATGCAAAAAAGAAAATTGAAACGAAAAGTTTAGGAAATTCTATTCCTGACGGTTTTCTCTTTGACCTTGCTGACAAGGATAACCCAGAATTTTATTTAGTGGAGGTTGAGTTGTTGTCACACGATTTTTTCAAACACATCTTTCCCCAAGTTACAAAATTTTTTGGATTTTATAAAAACCCAAAAAGTCAAAGTGACTTGGTTGAAAAAATATTTTCTATAATAACTAAGGACATCGAACTTAAATTGGAATTTAAGAAACATCTTGGCGAAAAGGAGATTTATAAGTTTATCAAAGACACAATTGAAAGAAGTCAAAACATTTTGTTAGTCATTGACTGAGAGAAAAAAGAAATGCCTGAAATAACTGAAACCTACACAGATACTTGGGGAAAAATGGTTAAGCATATGCTTATAAAGAAATTTGCAAATAATGGGGAAATCATTTATACCATGCATCCCGATTTTGAAAATATTGAGTTTGCAGAACTTGAAAATGAACCGTTGGAAGAAACAGAAGATATTTCATACAACGAAGAATTACACTTTGAGGGAGTGACTGACATAATAAAAAAAATTTACAATGATATCAAATCGGACTTGTTGAAAGTCAATAGCAATTTGATATTTAATCCGCAAAAATTTTACATCTCGATTCGCAAAGACAAGAATATTGCATTTTTCCTTATCAGACGTAAAAAAATTAAGTTAGTTGTTATGAACTCTGAAGAAGAAACAAGAAAAATTATAAATCACCATTTAGTAAAATCGCTTACACCAGGTGTTCAAAAATTTTGGAATGGGCCAAGTTGTGCAATAATGCTTGAGAACGCCGATAATTTAAATGAAGTGACCTCTCTTCTAACAATGTTAATCACTAAGTTTTAGTAAAATAAATCTCTCACAAAATCCCCTTTTTATCAAGTTTTAATTTACAATTCTGCGTTGCTCTAAAGGAATTACTGGTGGAGAAAAACAATTGCAAATTATTCATGCAATTTATGCAATAATTATCGATGGAATTATAGCAGGCAAGAAATTCTTGTGATACTCTCGGTCGTGTTTGTGTGAAGGCTCAGATTGTAAATGAGACCAAACTTGGTAGAGGAATATCTGAATCATTTATTAAACACTAACACAGGCTTGGAAGAAGATCTAAATAGATGAAAAACTCAACCCGTCAACTTCCTGATGCTCTCAATAAGCTTTTCAGCAATTTCACCATCTTCAGGAGGAACCATCTCTTTATATTCGGAAAGAATTTTTAAGGCGGATTCAAAATTCCTCGTCATTGCATACACAAGTCCAAGGTTAAAACGTGTATCGGGAAAATCAGGGCGAAGCTCGTTTGCAAATTCATAGTGCGTTCTTGCAAGCGGCAGGTTGCCTAGCTCGGAATAAAGATTTGCAAGATTATAGTGTGATTCAAAATGTCTCGGCTCACTTCTTAATGATTTTGTGAATGCATCAATTGCCTTTACAGTGTTGCCGGATTCATATTCCAGAATTCCGAAGTTGCAGTATGCATCTGCTGCACAATCGTTTAAGTCCACAGCATTCTGATAGGCATCTTTTGCCTTCGGATCGCCTTTTTCATCAAGTATTAACGCCTCTTCAAAAGGTGTTAGACTTGAGGGCATGGTTAATATATTCCCGGTGGATTTATGAGAAAATAAATCTAGCTGGTTTGAAGGCTTGCCATAGGGCTTCTGGCTTTTGCCTACACGTTTAAGTCCCGATGAAGGCTTCTGTACTGTGAATTCTAATATATTAGCCATAATGAGTATTGCGTATTGGGTATTGGGTATTGGGTATTGGGTATTGGGTATTGGGTATTGGGTATTGGGTATGAAAATGTTACTCATTACTCAATACCCTACTACCCAATACTCTTTTTAAGATGCTTTCTTTTTCTTCTTCATTGTCTTGGCAACCACTTCTTCTTCTGCGACGCCCGTAGCCTTCTTCATCGGTTTCTTTTGCTTGCTTGCATTTTCAATGCTTTGTTTCAGGGCCGTCATTATGTCAACAACAGGCTTTTCTTCTTCCTCAACAGAAACCACCTGTTTACCTTCTATTTTAGAATTGATCAGTTCCTTAACTGCATCCTTATATGTATCCTGAAGTTTGATCTCTGAAAAAGGTTTTACCATCGAATCCACAAGTGTTTTAGCAAGCTTAAGCTGTTCTTTGTCCGCACTTAGCCCGTCCAGTTTAGGAACCTCGGAAATTTTTCTAATTTCATTTGGATATCTCAGCTTGTATAAAAGCAATCCGTTCTCTTCCGGAGCTAAGAGAACAACACTTTCCCTGTCGCGTAAAACAACTTTGCCGATTCCAAGCTTACCGCTGTTTTTAAGAGTGGCGCATAAAAGTGCAAAAGTCTTTGCGGCAACCTCACCGTCCGGACCTGCATAATAAGGAGTATCATAAAGTGTCTTAGGAACTTCGGAAGCATCAACAAAACCTTCAATTTCAATTACCTTGGTGCTTTTTAATTTAAGCTTGGCAAGATCTTCGGATTCAATTATAACAAATTGGTCAGGTTCATACTGATAACCTTTCACAATATCCTCACTCTTTACAATTTTATTGCATTTCTTGCAGCGCTTATCATAGCCAACCGCACCATTATCTTCTTTATGCAGCTGCTTAAAGCTGATTGATTCGGAAGTCTCAATGGCGTTATAAATTGCTATTGGTATTGAAACCAAAGAAAATCTTATATGACCTTTCCAGATTGACCGCAAAATTGCCTCCTTATTATATTGAATAAAATTAACTAATTTTTTACAGATATTCTATAAATTTCAACCATATAGTGCAATGTCAATTTGTGATGAAGTCCTGACATAATTTTGTAAGTAAATTATTCTATTTCATGAACAATAATTGAATGATTCGAACTCAATATTCTTTGATAAGAATTTCTGCTGGTATTTTAAGCTTCTTATGTAAAGTACGAATCATCGGCAAAGTTAATTTTCTCTTACCTGACAAAACTTCTGATACCCGGCTCTTATATCCAATATACTTCACAAGCTCTGCCCGTGTTAGATTCATCTGCTCCAATCGGAACATAATTGCTTCTATAGGATCCGGAGGTGGTATGGGATAATGTTCATCTTCATACTTTTCCACTAAAGCCAAAAGAATTTCAAACTCCTCACCCTCAGAGGAATTCTGTTTGCAACCCCAAAGCACATCAATTCTCTCAAGAGCTTTTTCATAATTCTTTTTATTTCTTATAGGTTTAATTTTCATATTATTTCTATAAATTTCTTATATCAATTTTATCATATTCTTTATGAGTTCCGATAAATTTGATAAACATAGCTTTCCAGTTGAAGTCAATTTTTATCACAAGACGATAATTGTTGCCTTTAATATTAAAAACAATCCTGTCATTACCGACTATACTTGCGTTTCTGAATTGTGATTTAATTTCATTAAAGTTAGCCCAATTTTCTTTTTTTGCAATATCATACCAACTCCGTAAAGGCTGTTCCGCATCATTGTGCAATTTCCAAAATTCTTTTAACCTTCTCTTTGCAATTATCCTCACATTAATCTTAAACAAATATACAAAAAAGTTACCATATTGGTAACCCAGAATTTTATCTTTTATTGTGAATGATCCGGGGAATTATTTGTATATAGCGTGTTATTGAACTAACAGGTGTTTAATAAATATTCTTGCTGTTTAGAATTTTATAGCATTTTCAGGCATCAGCTTTTTTGTGATCTCCTGGAGAATCTGAAAAGCCTGTCCTTCTGTTTTGTTTTCTTCTGATTGAGTAGTAAATATGATAATGGCCAACTCCTTTGCAGGCAGATAACCAAAGGCGCCACTATAACCGCTGTAACTCGGATTTTGAAAATACCATCCATTAGAAACTCCGAAACCTGAAGCGAAATAAGGATCAGAATGGTTAGCCCCTTCCGGACGGCCTACCCGTACATCAAATGAATGCGGTGTAAGCAGGCTACCTTTACCGAACTTAAGCGCCCATTTACCAAGATCTGGAATTGTCGAATACAGCGGACCGGATTCACCCGTCCAGGAAGGATTCCAGTATGTGGCATCCTCATATATTCCCCGATCCGAACTAAAGGCATGAAGAGCAGGACAAGGAAGTTCTGCATTCTTGCTATAACCGGTATGCTCAAGATTAAGCGGACGAAATATATACTCTTCATAAAGTTCCGGCATTAACTGCCCGGTAGCCTTTTCAAGAACTTCTCCCAAAATCGTAAATTCAGTATGTGAGTAACGCTGCTGAGTACCCGGAGGAAAATTGAGCTGCCCGTCAGATGTAGAATAGTTGATAATTTCCTTCCAGCTGATATATCGAAACGGCTCCTGTGTTATCAGATTAACAAAGTCCTTATTCAAAACATAATCTTTGTAACCAGCAGTATTTTTAATTAGCATACCGACTGTTACCTTGTCTGCTGCAAGCAAGTCCGGAAGGCACTTAGAAATCTTATCCTCTAATTTAATTTTCCCTTTATCAACCAGGATCATCACAAGAGTCCCGATAAAGGTTTCGGATATTCCTCCGATCCGCAGGCTCATTCCAATATCAGCCGGCACTGATGTCATAGATTCTCCCAGAGCAAGAGTGAGGATCTCCTGATCTCCTTTCCAGACACCTGCTACCAATGACTTCACATGGGTTTCTTGTTTCATTTCCACAAGCATGTTTCTTATTGAATCCTTCATTCCTGATGTTTGACAATAAATTTGTGAATCTGTTAAAAGAAAAATCAGAAATGAAAGTAATGAGAAAAGAAGCAATAGTTTTTTCATTATGTATTTGTTATTTGTTGAGGCATTAAAAAATTATCTCATGTGGGTATTAAAGCTTTTCCTTATCAGGGTTTTGTCTGGTATCAAATAAATTTAGAATAATTATTTTATTACCCTTCACTTTGTAAAATAATGATATTTGTTTTACCACTATAAAACCGTGAACATTTCTTTCTTTGAACTCAAGGTTCCTAAATCAGGAAAGTCTGATAATAAACTTATTATTTGATTAATTCTATTTTTGAATTTATTTGATGAGTTCTTTCCCCAATTTTCATTAAGATAATCACAGATCTTACCAAGTTTTTTGTCTGCTCTTTTTGTCCAAAATATTTCTAATGCCAAAATTTATGTTTTTTCAGAATCTCCGAATGAGGGATCAAATTATTTTCATCTTCGGATTCTATATCCGATAAAATTAATTCGTTTTGCTCTTCCTTAGTTAGTTTACCCCATAAATCTCCGTCGTTGAAATTTTTCATTTTTTCTAAGATGAAATAAAATTTAGATAAAAGTAAATCACTATCTACGCTATCAATTATTTGATGAAGATTTTTTTTCAATTCAGTTGTAGTCATTGCGTCTATTTTTTCCCAAAACTTACTCAATTAAAGTTATTTATTCACTATCAAAATGCTAGAATATGTTTCGAGGATTTGGGAACTCTTCTTAATCTGTCAGACAATTATTTACATTTACACTTTTTCACATTCTTCTGTCCGCTTATTTAGTATAAAATATAAACAAATCCTTTTTAATTCAGTTAAATTATCAAAGTTGTTTTTTATATTGGGGTAATTAATAGTTATGCGCAGTTCCCGGGCGACACAGCGAACTCCAACAGTGCTCAAGGAATAATCGAAACCATGAACACGAATTGAAAAGACAAAGCCATTTAATAAAATTTGCAAAAATTCAACTCAAGGAATAATCTTAGAAATTAAATTCAGAGAAACAATAATAAATAATAACAACATGGTAGTTGGTGGCAATTTGTCGACAAACTAAAAAATCAAAGCAGTCAATATTAGTCATGCGAATTTTAGTTACAGGAAGCAGCGGACATTTGGGTGAAGCAATTATCAGAACATTGCAAAACAAAAAGATTGATTACATAGGAATTGACATAAAAGGTTCTGACTACACTTCACAACCGGGGTCAATATTAGACAAAGAATTCATTGAAAAATGTATGAAAGGCGTTGACACGGTAATTCATACAGCTACTCTGCACAAACCACATATTGCAACGCATACTCATCGGGATTTTATTGACACTAACATAATTGGCACTTTAAACTTATTGGAAGAAGCAAAACGACAACGGATAAAGGCATTTATTTACACAAGCACTACAAGCACATTTGGAGATATGCTAACACCTAAAAAAAATGAACCTTCTATATGGATTACAGAAGAAACAAAAGCCATTCCAAAAAATATTTATGGAGTTACAAAAACAACAGCCGAAGACCTTTGTCAACTATTTTATAAAAATTACAAATTACCTTGTCTGATTTTAAAAACATCTCGTTTCTTTCCAGAAGAAGATGATAAGAAATCCATACGGGATTTATATGGAGATGAAAATATAAAGGTGAAGGAATATCTTTATAGAAGGGTTGATATTGAAGATGCAGTAACTGCTCATTTATTGGCAATTGAAAAAGCAGCAGAAATAGGTTTTGGAAAATATATAATTAGTGCAATCTCACCATTTTCTAAAAACGACTTAATTTCTTTAAGAAATGATGCACCCAGCATTGTTGCAAAACTTTTTCCTGATTACGAAGAAATTTATCGTTTAAAAAACTGGGAAATGTTACCTGAAATTGACAGAGTTTATGTGAATTAAAAAGCAAGAACTGAATTGGGGTGGAAACCAAAATATGATTTCAGATACGCATTAGATTCTATTAAGAATGGGAATGACTTTAAAAGTGAAATATCAAAATTAGTAGGAATAAAGGGTTACCATTCTGAAGTGTTTGAACATGGTCCATACCCGGTTAATGAATAAAAAACTGCCACCAGGAAGCGGTTTTATGCTTAGTGAGAGTAGAGTATGCGCCTCCCTGATGCGTTGATGCACTACCTGGGAACGGTACGAATTAGAACTAAATTTTTTAGGAACGAACATTTCATTATTTTGTAAATAATTTTAAACTAATAATATGGATAGATCTTTACAAGAAACCTTATGGAAGCAATTCGGTGCTTCTATAGATATGCTTGAAAATTCTTTAAAAGCTTGTCCCGATGAGTTATGGGACACAGATTCGAAATTCTGGTATATCGGATACCACACATTGTTTTTCCTGGATTATTACTTATCTGAGGAGCCTGATAAATTCTTACCTCCAAAGCCATTTACATTATCTGAATTTGATCCGGATGGTAAGATGCCCGAACGAACCTACACTAAGGAAGAATTACAGGTGTACCTCGGCCATTGCCGCCAGAAATGGCATGATCTGATTGCGGGTCTAACCACTGAAAGTGCGGCGAAACGCTTTATCAATCAATATAGAAATTACAGTGTTTTTGAAATTCTGCTTTATAATATGCGCCATGTGCAGCATCATATGGCACAATTAAATTTACTTCTGAGACAAAATACGAGCTCTGCACCGGATTGGGTGTCCCAGACGAAAGAAAGCTTGTAGATTTTTTCTGCTTAACTGCTCGCATTTTTGTATATCAATTTAAATTGTACTAATGAACCTAAATCTTTTGCCGCGACTGTTTGCTAAAATAATGAACGGTCAATTGCGTAAACCCAGCGGTTTGCTCGCTAAGTGTGTCGGGAAAATGATGAACAGGATTAATGAAGCTCTTTATGACCTTACGATTGAGACTATGCAATTAAGAGAAAACGATTCTATACTGGAAATTGGTTTTGGTAATGGTAAGTTCTTTGAGAAGATATTTTCTCAGGCTAAGAATCTGAAAATTTCAGGAATAGAACTTTCTCAAGAAATGGTTGAGGCAGCAAAAAGGAATAATCCTTCAACAACAAAATCCGGCAAGCTCGATCTGCATTTTGGAAATAGTGATAAACTCCCTTTTCCTGATAACAGTTTCGACAAAGTGGTTTGTATAAATGTTATTTATTTTTGGGAACAACCTGAGAAACATTTAAAAGAAGTTCACAGGGTTCTTAAGACTAATGGTAAGTTTTTCGCAACTGTCCGGACAAAAGAAAATATGAGCCATTTGTCTGCTGCTGAATACGGATTTATTCTTTATAGTAAAGATGAATGGAAAGCAATTTTGGAAAAAAACAACTTTAAATTTTTGGAAGCAACAAACGAAAAAGTGCTTCAAGACAAACAGACCAAAGAGCCTCATGAATTTAAATTTATCTGCCTGACTGCGGAGAAACAATAAATTATGAAAGAATAAGCACTGAATAAAACTCACTTACGACTTAAGCATGATTCGCTATCTTAGTAATACCATCTTTTTAGATTCCGAAAAGTAACTTGAGACAATTCTATAAAAATAAACTCCGCTTGAAAATTTTCTGCGTTCCACTCGATTTCATATGTACCGGCATTCATTGGTTTATTTACCAGGTATGTAATTTTTTACCGGTTAAATCATAGACATATAACTGCGTCAATTTATCGCCATTCGAAGCAGGAATTGAAAATTGAATTTTTGTAAGGATTAAAGGGATTCGGATAATTCTGGTATAAAGAATATGAGAATGGTATCCGGCTACAGTAGTCTTTACAGGAGTAAGGATGCCGCCGCCGTCAGTTGTTTTCAGTATTGTACAGCTTGTCTCCTGCAGTAGAAAAACTATTAAAGCTCAGGTCAGACCCGGAAAATGCGCAAAATTGAGATTCAGCTTATAGAAAGGAAAATTAACAGTGAGACATCAATTCATGGCCGTAACTGGCTGATGAGCAAAATCGCCGAGTTAAAATAAAACTTAATTGCATCTCAATGCATCACCTGAAATAGTATCTTATGAATCGAAAATATAATTCCGTCTGCTGCTATATCCAAATGTTAGTCATAACTTTTAAATGAACTCATATTAATGAAGATTAGAAAAATAACATTCAAAAATCACTTTATATTTGGAGATTTAGAATTTGACTTCACCGACAAAAATGGAAAAACAATTAATACTATAATTATTGCCGGCGAAAATGGTGTTGGTAAATCACTTTTATTGAATACAATATTTGAATTTTCAAATCTTACTCTATCTAGGGAGAAGCGAAATGAAATAAGAATTTTTGAAATTCAATTAACAGATAGCGAAATTGCAATATTGCAGGCGAATGAAAATTTCAAACAACCAGTTGCCTCATAATTAAATCTAACCGTAGCAGTAGTAGATATTTCTTTTCTTTTTTGCTTCTTTTTTCTTTTCTTTGTTAATAATGTTAGAAGTGTTAATATCTCCATTTCT
>JBBSDT010000042.1:0-14636 GCA_038240405.1 Ignavibacteria bacterium | reverse complement strand
TAATAATTCTATAGAGATTGTCTTTTTCAAAATTGAAAGTGAGCCCCATAAGCCAAGAAGCAAAAAAAAGAGCTTTTTTTGTTAGGGGTGAAATATATTCTTGACTAATTTGTTAATAGATGTTGGTGTTCCAAAAAGTTTAGGTATACAGTGATAAAGAAAAACTAATCCGGATCAAACTTTTTGGTCACCAACAACAAATAATCACGAATAGTTGTTGGTCTCGCCTGCCAATTGATAAGTTTCCGGATAGCATATTTCATTCAGGGCAGGCTAAGACCAACAACGGCGACAACGGCGGAAAAAAATTAAATTAATTTAAACAGCTTTAAAAAATTCAATTGAAACGTAACTCCTTAAAAATAGACATTATACTCCCGCTTTTGACAGTGCTCACTGATGCATTGGCGATATTCCTGGCATTTCTTTTATCTTATTTTATCAGATTTTCTTACGAACCATTTCAAAAGTATTTCCCGGTAACTAAAGGTATTCCTGATCTCAACGGTTATATTGAGTTTGCCTTTATTGTTATTCCTCTCTGGATAATAATTTTTCAAACCAGGAAACTGTACCGGTTAAAAAGATGTGTATTTATTCTGGATGAGCTGTTTGTAATAATCAAATGTATTTCAATAGGAATTTTATTTGCCATGAGCCTCGTATTTATTCTTAAAGGTGATTTCCCTTATTCAAGGCTGGTCTTCGGATTAATCTGGTTTAATGCAATAGTTCTTGTCCTCTTCGGAAGATATATTATTTTAAAATTTGAAAAAAATTTATATAATAAGAATATAGGTGTTAATAATGTTGCTATCCTGGGAGTAAATGAAATGGCAAAAAAAATTTATGATAAATTTACCAATGATAAATTTGCAGGCTTTAATGTAATAGGATATTTTTCATATGAAAGCGCGACTAATACATTACTCGAAAACAGAAATTATCTTGGCAGTTATGTCAACATTCCTGAAAAAATAAAATCGTCAGGAATTGATAAAATTCTGATATCACTTCCTTCCAATGAACATGACATTCTATATGATTTATTTAAGATCTGTGAGGGTATTAACGTCGAATTCATGTACGCTCCCGACTTTATTGATTTAATGACAAGCAGACTCAGAATTGAGGTAGTTGATGGTATTCCTTTTATGAAATTGAAGTCCTTTCCGATGAATGTCTGGCACAGATTTTTAAAAAGAACATTTGATATCATTGTTTCTTTGCTTTTGCTGTTATTGCTTTCTCCTTTGATGATCATAATTGCTATTCTGATCAAATTAACTTCCAAGGGTCCTTTGTTTTATGAACAGGAAAGAGTAGGTCTTGACGGTCAAAAGTTCATGATGCTTAAATTCCGCTCAATGAGAAACGATGCTGAAAAAAGCGGTCCTCAAATGGCATTCAGAAATGATAACAGATATACCTCAATGGGAAGAACACTACGAAAATTCAGCCTGGATGAACTTCCGCAATTCATAAATGTTCTTACCGGAAGCATGAGTATTGTAGGTCCCCGACCCGAAAGAGAATTCTTTATAAATACCATGAAGGAATCTATTCACAGATATCTTGAAAGGCACCGCGTAAAGTGCGGTATCACCGGTTGGGCACAGGTCCACGGCGCAAGGGGAACAGACTCTTCAATTCAGACAAGAATAGACTATGATATTTATTACATTGAAAATTGGTCAATAGCTTTAGATATTAAAATTATTTTTAAGACAATAAAAGAAGTATTTTTTTCCAAAAAAGCTTTTTGATAATAAATGATAATTGCTGTTATATATTTTGTGCATGTGATATTCGCTGTTTATGCCTTTTGTAAATCGTACCAAAATGACGGCTGGCTCCAGGCTTTTTTGAATCTCGGTTTTATAATAACCTTATTTGCAGTTTCATTAACTGTATGCGAATTATTTGTAGGACTTTTTGTTTCAGACCTAGGGTATCGGATGCAGATGCCATCTAATCCGGTGTTGCTTTTTCTTTTAAAAATATCCGGTTTTTATTCACAGCAAGGCAATACAATTACTTTAAGTCCTAAAGACAGCATTACACTGGTCTTTGTTTCAGTGTTAGAATTATTCTTCTATAAATTCTACTTTAAAAATGTTAAAGTAACAAAAGTTGCCTGATGCTTTTAGTATTATTATTATATAAAAATTTTTATGATTAGGAAATTATTTTATACAGGGATTATATTCATAATATGTTTGATTTTCCTTTCTTTTTACTCTCCATATATGCCAGACCTATCAGGAATAAATCAACCCCGGAGCATAGTTCTGCAGTTTATTACATACAATGGTTATGGAAATAACCTTTATATTGATAATGTTTTAACAGGAGTTCAGCAGCTTAACGATGTCACGGTAACTTCTATAACTAATATTCCTTATGATACAACTTATTCCACACTTGTATCCGGCATTGATTCTGTTGCTCCCCGGGTTACCGTTTCAAATATTGGCAGAGCAGCCGTAACGGATTCAATAGCGGTGTATTTACAAATTGATCCCGGAGGTTATATGGATTCGGTAAGGCTTCCCCAGATGAATACAGGGCAGACAGTGACAGCAACTTTTAAAACATTTAATTATCAGGTTGGAACAGGTTATTATTTCAAGGCATACACTTCCTATAGTGTAGATACAAACAGAACTAATGATACTTTAAACCAATTTTCAATAATTCTTCCCGGCTTTACAAGAAATGTATTGTTGGAGGAATTTACTTCTAATGCAAGTCCTGCATGCGCAAACAATAATCATTTTCTTGACAACTTTGTAAATAATAATATACAGTCTGTTGCTGCAATTAAATATCATACAGGAGCTTTGGGAATTGATTCATTTTATTTTGCAAATCCTGAACAATCTGATGCAAGAAGAAGGTACTATTATATAAATGGAGTTCCAACATCTCTCTTTGACGGTAAACTTCTTATTTCAATTCCTTATGGAGATACTGGAAATTTATATGTTCCTTACCGGTCACGGCTATCCAAAGGTACTCCACTATCTATGACTGTAATGGATGAGAGAGTGAAGGGGGATTCAATTAGAACAACAATTAACGTTAATATTATATCTCCTTTACCTGCCGGTAATTATAAGTTACGGATCAACGCAGTTGAAAGACTTATTACAGATTCAGTGAAAGCTTCTAACGGCGAAACTAATTTTTATGATGTATTCAGAGCGTCATATCCGGATACAAATGGAATTTCCATTTCCACATTGACCGGAAGCTCTCAATATCAATACACATATTATAAAAACCCTTCCTGGATAGATTCTATGATTTATACTACTGCTTTTATTCAAAACGATGACAACCGCGAAGTAATGAATTGTGCCAAGGGTAGAAATATTGTCGTGCCGCCGTATAAAAACATTTACAATATCATCAGAGGCAAAGCCGATCTCTTCAATGCCATTTATCAATACAGGAATAAAAGTGAGCATTCCCTTTTTACTGATTCCATACAAACTTCACTTAACGTTGAATTGTTCGAAGCATTCTTTCCTCCTTTGGGCTGGAAGATATTTAACCAGGATGGCAATATTACCTTTTCTCAATACGCGGGAGTAAATGGTCCGACAATAGGTGGATCTAATTCAGTAATTATGGATTTTTATGATTATAACAATGTTGGTCAGATAGATTCAATGTATTCAAAATTTTATACCAATCTATTATCAAGTGACACAATACGGTTTGACTATTCATATGCGCAATATAACTCTACGAATATTGATAGTTTGATAGTAAAAGTTTCAACGGATGACGGAATGACTTTCCCGACAGAAATATTCAGGAAAGGCGGACTTAATCTCGCAACAGCGCCCCAAACCACCTCGTTTTTTATTCCTACTAATAATACACAGTGGAGATCATATAAGTTTTCATTAAACGGAATCGTATCGGCAAGTTCGACCGAAAACCTTGTTCCAACGAAATTTGTATTAAATCAGAATTACCCGAATCCTTTTAATCCTAAGACTATCATAAGCTATGAGATTCCGGTTTCAGGAAATGTTAAATTATTGGTTTATGATATACTGGGTAAAGAAATAAAGACACTCGTAAATGAAAAACAAACTACCGGTAATTATAAAATTGATTTTGATGCCGGCAACTTACCAAGCGGAGTGTATTTTTACCGTTTAATTACAGATGGCTTTACTGATACAAAGAGGATGGTTTTAATAAAATAAGATTTTAATATTCTCATCGGCTTACTTCCTCTCGCAGCAAATTTGGTGCATCCGGCTTATATATCTCGTTGAACATACAATTAGTAAAATCCTTTGGGCTACCTTGAGGTAGAGAAAGAAAAGTTGATGTATTTGCTTTTTCTTCTTTTCCAAATCCTGATGCAAACAAGAAATACAGAAAAGGGGTCACTACTAACACTAAAACTGAAATAGTAGGTTTTGATTTCATAATAATATAATTTATAAAATTAATATTTTTCTATTATTTGATTAAAAGCATTCTCTTTGTGTCAGAAAAGACTTTATTTTCTTTATCACTTAGTACTTCCAATTTATATAAATAAAGTCCGCTTGTTAAGTCTGAGTCGTCAAATTCAATTTTATATTCTCCCACATTTTGCCTCTTACTAACTAATTCCTCGATTTTCCTTCCCATTATATCGAAAATTTCAAGTCTTACATAACTCGAAATTTGTAATTCGTAATTGATTGTTGTCTTTGGATTAAAAGGATTCGGATAATTTTGATGTAGAACGTAGCTCGAAGTAAATTCGCTTTCTAATTGGTGAATTGAAGAAAGTCCTCCTCCAAATCCTCTTTCTCCGCAGGATTTGTAAGTTAAGTCGATAAATATAACAATATTAAAGTGAACTCTAAAAAATATGCCTTCAATTCCGGAAGTTAAGAACTCTGAATTGGAAATTAAGAAATGTGAGGCTGGATTAATAAAGTGAAACATCATTAGGAATGACTTCCGATTTTAGTATTAAGACTCGAAATAACTGAATTAATAAATCGGATTACAAAATTAAGAGTTGAAACTCAAAAGCAAGGGATTTGATATTTAGGAATTATGAAATGAAATTGTATAAGAAGAGCTTCAAACATCGAAATTAAGAAAACAAATCGTCAACTTAAGAAGTCAGCACCCAGAAATAAGAAGCCTTTACTGAAAATTATGTCACAGGAAGACACTGGAAAATAGGCTGATTGCGGATTGAAGTACTTGATGCCCCCAATTATGGAGTCTGACTGTAAAATTATGGAATCAAAGCTTCGAAGAAAATGTTCAGAACCTTTCCGAACGAAGCCTGCTTTCGAAAGAAAATGATTAGAAGGTGTAAAAAAACTCTCCTTTGCTACCCGGAAAATACTTGAGATCTCCCGGAAAATAGTGAACCAATAAAATTATGGAGTCCGCATCAAAGAAATGTAGTTAATTTACCAAAAATGTCATAAAAAAAGTGACACATATTTCCATTTTATGATATATTTGGTAAAGAATATGATGAATTGAAGAATATAGGAGGATATAAACCGTTAGCATGGGCGATTCCATGAGCTACCTCTTGAATTGCCGATTTTTCAATATCGATACAAATTTGGTTATTTATAATATGCCTTTTCGAAACAGAATCCAATAATTATAGGACAAATGCTTCATCAATCCAGAAATCTTGAATTCAAATAACATACGGAAAGTAAACTATAGATTTCCTTAGTTTACTTTTAGAGTTAAAACTAAACTATGAGTTTTCTTAGTTTACTTTTAGGATTTAAAGTAAACCAAGAATTATTTAAATTTACTTTAATAATAAAAAAGCTCGTGAAATTAGAAGAATTTACCTCAGGACATTTTGAAAAAGGATATTAGTATGATTATTTTGTTCCAAACAGGATAAATCATGAGTGGACTTGGTCTGATCCTGGATTGTCGGTCTTGTTAGAGAAAGCATCCTTAAAATTAGGTGAATTAAATTCTATTGCGCGGATTGTTCCGGATATTGATTTATTTATTCAAATGCACGTAAATAAAGAATCTGTAATATCAAGCAGGATTGAAGGAACCAGAACAAATATTGAGGAAGTACTTTTCCCCGAAGAAGAGATTTTACCTGAAAAAAAAGATGACTGGAAAGAAGTAAAGAATTATACAAACTCTTTAAACCACTCAATTTAAAAATCTAAATAAATATCCACTCTCCACTCCTGTATTAAAAGATGCTCATAGAATACTCATGAAGGGAGTAAGAGGAGAAAATAAACAGCCGGGTGAATACAGAAGCAGTCAAAACTGGATAGGAGCTGCATCACTTACAGATGCAGTATTTATTCCTCCCTCTCATGAATTCGTTGGAGAATTAATGGGAGATATGGAAAATTTTATCCACAATGAAAGAATACAAGTGCCTCAATTAATCAGAATAGCCTTGGCACATTATCAATTTGAAACTATACATCCGTTTTTGGATGGAAACGGCAGAATCGGACGACTTATGATTACAATATTTCTTGTCGAAAAACAAATTCTTGAAAAACCTCTATTGTATCTTTCTTATTTTTTTGAAAAGAATAAAAATCTTTATTATGATAATCTTTCAAAGGTAAGAACAAACAACGACCTAATCAGATGGGTAAAATATTTTCTAATAGGAATTGAAGAAGTTTCCAATCAAAGTTTGAATACTTTAAAAAAGATTTTAATTCTTAAGGAACAAATGGAAACTAAAATCAGCAAATGGAAAAGAAGGAGCAACTATGCATATCAGCTGATGAAGTATTTGTTTCAAAATCCTGTAATAAATATTAAAGATGTTCAATACAACACAGGATTATCCAAAAAATCAGCCGGGGATCTTGTAAAAATTTTTGAAGAAAATAATTACTTAACCGAAATTACTGGGTACAGCCGAAATAGATTTTTCCTGTTTAAAACTTATTTAGATTTGTTTGAATGAAGAGTGATTATAAAAAATAAATTTTCTAATTTGTGGACATAATTTTAACAGCCAGATTGAAAAGAGAATATGACTCGAAATTCGATATACAACTAACTCTAACAAAGCTTCAAATCCTCCTTCTCGATAAAATTGGATAAAAAGGCTTTATCAAAAAAGCCGCAGCAAAAACTAATTGACAAATCGGTTACTAATAGGTTCCGAACTAAAAACGCATCTGAAAATTTCATTTAATCACTGCAGGAATCAGATATTTATCTACAAAATCTATTTCCCATAAAAAGAATTTTCGTGCTTCGCCATAATCACCGCCAGTAAAGCCTATTACCATATCCAGAGAAGGAATTACAATTGTGTATTGTCCCCCATTTCCTCCCATCCAATACAAAGGATAAGTTTTGCCATTTACTGTATGGTCTCTTATATGCCATCCGAAACCATAATCGTGACCGGCATCTTTATCAAAAATAGGCTTAAAATGTGATTGCAGTTTGAATGATTCCTCAACCCATTGCTTACTGATTATTCGTGTTCCGTTCCATTTTCCTTTTGATAAGTACAACTGTCCTAATTTGATCTGGTCACGTGGCCGTATGTAAAGCCCTCCTCCCATAAATGCTTCGCCTGTAGGCATGAGATTCATGTAGTATGATTTTATTTGTAACGGACGCGCGAAATTATTGTAAAAGAAAGCCGGAATCCATTCGCCTGTAATTTTCCTTAGAACCCCCGCGGCGAGATTAATATCTGCCGAACTATAATATGCGCTGTCTCCTCCCGGCTGCTTTCTCACAGGCATGTCCCAGGTAAACTTATACCAGTCTGGCTGCTCTGTCTGGTCATACATTTCATCCTCACTGTACTTGTCCCGTGAATCTAAACCTGATGTCATTGTCATAAGATGACGAAGTGTAATTTTATTTTTTAGCTCATCCGGATTTGCAAAAGGTTTGTAATCAGGAAAAAATGAAAAGGCTGGAGAATCAATATTTATTTTAAAACCCTGGTTAAGCGCAATGCCAACTAATAACGGCGCATAAGATTTGCTTGCTGAGCGAAGGTCATGAGGCTGTTCCTTACTGAACCCATAAAAATATTCTTCCAGAACTAATTTTCCGTGACGAACAATTAATAAACTATGAATATTCAAAGGATTGCTCAGAGAAGGGGTTGCAGAAAGAATTTGATCGATAAATTCTGTAACCGGTTTTTCATCTAAACCTTCTTCCGATAATGAGGATGTGTGCCAGCCGTCATTTTCTGCGATTGGTTTTTTGTATGTGTATTTATTTTTAAGTACGGAACAGACGGATAAAAACCAAGCGCTGTGCTGTCATTTTTCTTTGTGAATCTTTGCGGCGGAAGATTGTTAAGAATTGGCATATATAATATTGCCGATTCTTTATCAAAGAAACCGCCGATTTCAACCTGTTTGTTGGTAAGTATTACTGAATCATCTTTTATTGTAACATTAAACATCCTTCCCCTGAAATTATTTGCCATAGGGTCTTTTAAAAATGCCTTAAGCGAATCATTTAAGAGTTGAATTGATAAGTACTGAATTACCTTTTCATCTAAAGGAGTAAACTAAACCGCGCCAAATATTTTTTTCTATCATAGAAAGTTCAACCGGCGAAGTTCGTTTAAAAATATATTGTGCAGCACCTGCGGGCTGAATCCAATGTCCAAAGATTTTTTTACTAGAATTATCCATAGTTCCACGAAACTCTCCTAAGTTATCCGGTAAAGCAAAATTAATTGAATTGGATATGTGATTCACATGAATCTTATATCCGGAAATGCCTGCAATCCATATAGAATCACGTGTATCAATCGTAACTTCACCCTTTATAACAGGACCAAATACTTGATCCATACCCCAAATGCCAATTAATCTATTTTCCATTTCCGGTTTCACCACCGGATTTGTCGATTGACAAAATGATTCAGATGAAAGAAAAATAAAGCAAATCAAAAACCCGGTTTTAAATATAGTTGTTTTCATTCTTTCTGCCCTGTATTAATGATTTCATGTTTTCGAATATGAAAATTTTATTTGGCTCAAAAGTGTTTTTTAGAAAAGTTGAAAATTCTAATAGCAGCGTCAAAGAACTGTTGAACACAATAACTTACGCAACAGGAAAAAAATTGTTTAAACTAATTAGTTTATAACACCGGCTCCATTAAAAAAAGGAAGGGACATTAGGACGATTATCTTAATAGGATTGCAAAATTATTATAGCATTAATTCTATGGAAAGTTCGAATCAAATTCTTTGCGGGTTATATTAATATAGATTATTATATTAAGATTGCATAGGTTATATAAAGGAGGATAAGTATATGCTGCCAAAATTAACGGCTTTTCTAATTATCTTTTTTCTGATCATTAATCTTCCTTCCTATTCTCAGGATACTGTTTCCGCTAAATATTTCCCTTTAAAAGCAGGAAACAGCTGGACTTATAGAGTGTCAACCTTGTTTGAGACACATTATATCAAAAGGGAAATGAACAGAGATACTTTAATTAATAGCATCAGGTATTTTTATTATCCCTGGTATAATTTAAGTTGGTTAAGATATGATTCACTTAACGGGAATCTTTTATTTTATACAGGTACACAAGGGTGTTCTTCTTACACTACCGATAAAATTTTAGACAGTCTTGCATCAGGTATTGGAAATACTGTTAATTGCCAGCATCAGGCTACATATACAAGAACCTGCATTAATATTTCAAACCAGACAGTATTTTATTTACAAAAGCCAATAAAAGAGTTCAAGCATGACGGTCTGTATCAGGACTATTTTACTTATGCCCGGGACTTTGGAATAATTGAGTATTGCGGGGGAGAGCCTCCGCCATGTACATATTTTGAAACTCTTAAAGGATGTGTAATTGATGGTATTGTTTACGGAGATACAACCTTAACAAGTATCCGGCAGGTAAACGAAGCCGTTCCCAATGATTTTGCTTTAACACAAAATTTTCCAAACCCTTTCAACCCAAGGACAATAATAAACTATGAATTACCAAAATTCGGTAAAGTTAAGCTCTTAGTTTTTGACATATTAGGGAATGAAGTTGAAACATTAGTAAATGATAATCAAAAAGCAGGAAGTTATTCAGTTGAATTTGACGGAAGCAATTTTTCCAGCGGAATATATTTTTACAAACTTGAGGCGGAAGATTTCATTGCTGTAAACAGAATGGTTTTAATAAAATAATGTGATGAACAAACAATCGCTCGCAAAAATCTCTATAAAACCAGGAACGAACTAAATATTTTAATAACCGGATGGATTATATGTGCTGATTTGAACCATAAAATAGATTAAGTTTAATAAATAAAAATTCACAATATGAAAAAATCACGTCAGTTGACAGCTATTATTGAAAAAGAAAGAAGTTCTTATGTTGCGTTATGTCCCGAATTAGATGTTGCAAGTCAAGGTAATACTGTCGAAGAAGCAAAGAATAATTTACAAGAAGCTGTCGAACTTTTTTTGGAAGATGCCTCTGAAGAGGAAATAAACGAGAGATTGCATAATGAGATATTCATTACAAGAATTGATGTAGCAATTGGGTAAACTGAAAATTTTATCCGGAGATGAAGTCTGCAGTATAATTTCGAATAATGGTTTTGTGTTTAAGAGACAAAAAGGAAGTCACATTATTATGCAAAAGAAATTAGAGAATTCGACAATCACTGTTCCAGTTCCAAAACATAAAGAAATACGAATAGGCACCTTAAAATCTATAATCAGACAATCCCGAATTAATGTTTCGGAATTTGAAAATTAGAGTTTTATTTAAAATAGATAGAATCATTGAATTTTTTTTTACAACCTCTCGTTCTCAATCTCCTGAATAGTAATGAGGACAACGGTGGGCTCTTCATAGAACGAATGTCTCGAAAAGCCGTTATACAGGCAACTCTATTAAGGGCTTCGAATCCTGCGTATCCTCAGAATTAATAAAACAAAGTTGCTTTTTAATTAAAGCTATGTTATTTTTGTGTTAACATTCTTTTACAAACCAAACATCAATCAAATGAACAAAGAGGAACTAATTTCTAAAATGGCAGGTGATGCTAAAATCACAAAAGTTCAGGCAAGAGCATCTCTTGAATCTTTAATGGATAGCATAAGAAAAACAGTTAAAAAGGGCGGAAGAATTTCTTTAGTAGGATTCGGTACATTTATGCGTTCCAACAGAAAAGCAAGAATGGGAAGAAACCCCCAGACAGGAAAGGATATAAAAATTGCAGCTAAGAAAGTTGCAAGATTTAAAGCAGGTAAAGGATTTTCAGAATTTGTGAATTCTAAATAATCTGATAGTTTTATTCGGTAACTGAGAGGGGCATCTTTATTGGATGCCTTTTTTATTTTACGACAGCAAACTTACCAATCTTTTCATTAACATCCTGACCGTTAGAATTTTTTCCAGTCGCCCTGTATAAATAAATACCCGTGGGAACTTTAAGTCCGTCTTTATCCCTGAGATTCCATTCCACTCCGCCATTGCCGTCAGTCTCTTTAATGTTAATAAGAAACTTTCCGGTTAAATCAAAAATGTCAATCGAAGCTTCTCTCGTAATATTGGCAAGGGTAACAAAGTCCTGGTTAGAACTTATACTGAAAGGATTTGGATAAACATACATCTCATCAAGATTTTCCTTATTGAATATCAATCCAAAGCTGCTTCCGGCTCCGTCAACTATCTTTATACCGTGTGACGAATATATATTGAAAGCTTTCAGTAAGTAATTTCTTCCTGTAGCCCCTATCACTGAGTTATTGTTTAATATTAAATATACAATTTTCTTATTTGAATTATCTATTTCTACTGAATTAACGCTTATATTAAATGGTTCAAATGAATAATTACTTGCATTTTTTATGCTGACAGAATCAACCTCCAGATTAAATTCTACTTTCAATTTCCTGTTTCCAACCAGTTCTAATTTTGAAATGTAAAATTTACCGGAATCAGTTTCATTTACATCAAAGGAAACTGCATTGCTGTCAACCGGTGAATCATAAATATCTCTCAGATCAACTGTTTTAATAGTGTAATTTCCGTTAGGCAACGGATTATTCAAAGTGAGGAAATATTCAAAATTATTTTTGACTGCAATATTTTTCGGGATCAGGGAATTATTAATTAAAAAAGAATTGAGATTGGGAATCGTGTTAGCAATTCTTTGAGAAAATTTTAAAGATATAAATCCGTGATCATACACCGCGGAGATTAACCTGGACTTATTATGGCAGAACACACTGACTCCTACAGATAGCTGACTTTCCCGGACAGGATTATTATTATCCACTGCAGAAATCTTATAAAAATAAGTTTTTCTGTTTTGAACATTTAAATCAAAAAAATCAGTGGTAAGCGTTGAGTCATAAAACGAATAATTCTGAGTGGAATCACTTTTATATATCTTGTAATATTCCGCTCCGGGAACACTTTCAAAGATGAGTTCAATTTTATTAGAATCCAGGCTTGTACCTTTAAATCCCAGCGGAGTTAAAGGTCCGGTAAAAGAAATATTTTTTTCAAAGAACAGCAGGGTATCATTAACAGTATTCAAACCAATTTCTTTTACTCCGTTTGCATCAAAGTCATAAACAATCTGATTTGTGGAATTAATATCCTTCATATAAAAAACAGGAATGAATCGTCCCAGCTTATTATCAAACTTCAGGATATAAAAAAGGGTACCGGTATTCACTAAAATTTCATCTTTACCATCATTGTCAATATCGGCTGCTTTAGTAGAAGTTTCCGCGTAAGATTTATAATTATAAATATCTACCTTGTCGAGAAGCGTATAGACATTGTCAGAGGTGGATGTATATGCATACAGGCTGTAATATTGGATTAAATCTCCGTCCTTGCTTACAACTCCCAGCGCAAAATCTTTTTTACCATCGCCATTGAAATCTCCGGAAACTATATTGTCACCTTTAAGAAACCTGTCAATGCTGTCTTTGAAAACTCTTGAATAGCTGTTGTTTCCGGTGTTTTCATAAATGTTAAGTCCTATTTTCGGAAGCGGTGAACTTTGTGTTTCATAATATAAATTTATGAATGCAATATCTGTTTTATTGTCTTTATCAAAATCTTCAACCAGAACGTTTTGTGAGTTGGGAGTAGAATCGGTGCCAAAATAATCTAAGTTTGCAATCTGAGTAAAAGTATTATCTCCTGTAGATTCAAGTATCCTCAAGCCTCCCGTGCCAAATCCCATTATTTCCTTTTTACCGTCATTATCCGTATCTGCAATTTTTGCGGACCAGAAATTTCCATTTACAGAATCACTCCAGATTAAATTTGTGGGCAGCTGATTCAATGCGGGAGCTTCATAAACAAAACCATCTCTTCCCTTTGATAAAAGTACTTCAAGCTTCCCGTCCCCATCGATGTCTCCTATGTCCCTTGCAACCTTAAAATCCCCCCAATTGTCATTTGATATCTTATGAAAACTTCCCGAATTATATTCATATACATTTAACTTAAGATTGTTGTTAATTTGATTCAGGAGAACATCCGTTAAACCATTGTTATTAATATCTGTAATTGTATTGCAAGCCTGAGAAAAACTTAAAGTATAATTTTTTTGATTATACCCGTAAGAAGTTATAGGGGACTGGGTGAAAAAATAAAAAGATGTATCATTGGCAATAATACTTTTGCCGTTTAATGAAATTGCTTCAATATAAAACTCATATTCAGTACCCGGCTGTAAATCATTACCGCTGAGAAGAGCAAAATGTGCGTCAGTTACAAAGCCAATATTCGGAGTTCCGACGTCAGCCAGGACAAACTGGTAAGGTTCGCTGACTCCTTTTCTTTTATAATATAACTTCCCGACCGTTCTTTTATCTGTTGCAAAAAGAATGAGCTCTGAATAATTATTCTTATCAATCACATTTCCAAATGTGACATCGGTAATAGCCGGAGGATTACGGTCTTTAAAAATTATCATCCTGTGTTCGATTGTTCTTCCTGAATTGCTGTTGATTGCCAGCCGCAATGTATAAGAGGTATCAGGTAATGCAGAAGTATTCCACCTGGTTACTGTATCATTTAATACTTGTGAAGATTGATTTTCAAGTATGGGAATCCAGACAGAGGGCTTTTGACCGGTTCCGTAATAAAGAGAATAAGATAAAAACAAAGGAGACGCTGCGGATATACAAACCGGAACAACATTATTTTCAAAAGTATAATCCTGGTGAGGATAATTTATCCTTGCGACTGAAGGATTGTTAAAGTTCTGAAGTGCTGTTAATGCATTAATTCTTCCCGATGAACGTATGTGGTCCCAGGAGGTCTGACCGGGCATTAATGTTGTTGTAGAAACAAGTATTCCCCGAAGTTCCTCGTTGGTCAGATTTGGATTTTTTGACAGAAGCAAACCAGCAACACCCGCAACAATGGGCGCTGCAAAGGATGTTCCGTTGAGCTTATCATAGTCTCCGTTAAATTCCGAGCTTCCTTTACCCGTCCTTACGGTTGTTAAATTCTGAAAGCCCGGGGCAAAAATGTCAACTGTCTCTCCGAATGAAGAGAAGCTTGCCCTGGAGTCAGTCGGATCGGAAGCCCCTACTGAAATTACTTCATCGTAAGCTGATGGGTAATGCAGCCTGTCACTGCCGTCATT
>JBBSDT010000041.1:0-14651 GCA_038240405.1 Ignavibacteria bacterium | reverse complement strand
GTTATTCTCAAGCAGCTCTCTGAGAATAATAATCTTCTGTTCGGCTGTGTAGCGTTTTTTCTCCCGCATTTTGGAATTTCCTTTCTTTAAGTTTACAAATATAAGAATTTTGAAATTCCATTTCCACTTGAAGCATTACAGGAACATCCAAAACGATTTCGTATTTAGTCCAGGGGATGCTTCCTGTAATTGACCTGTTTTGTATTCCATCGTGCATATTGTCAAAAGCCAATGATATTTTAGAGTTTGCCTGGTCAACCCGCATCCAAAAACCAGCCCATGATGCGACATCCTGTGTTTTCATGTAACCTGTCATGCGAACTCTCTTTCCGAGATATTTGTCCGGCAAACAATTTTGCATTAAATTTCCGAAGCCGTTTATATTTTCGCTAATGGATTTTATTGTTGCTGCATTTTTGCCGTCCTGCCCGGCTCCTTTGTCAATGCCGGCATCATAGCTTTGAGGCTCATTACCTGCTTTGAACCAATCTGCCGGGATAATAAAAGAAGAACCGGGTTCAGTTGTCCCAAGGGAGAGATCTGGTTGTGAAATTGGTTTTATGAGCCAATATTGTCCCCAGTATTTTCCTGTTTTAGCCAATTGGAGTTTATTATTATCCCATCGTTGACTACATCTAAAGCATTATCGTCTCCTTGCCATAAAGTAGTCAGTCGATAATAACCATCTTCCAAAGGAGTAATTTTCCAAAACTGTCCGGTATATTTTCCCGTCTTTGCCATTTCCAGCTTATTATTTATCCCGTCGTTGAGTATGTCAACAGACATATCTTCACCAAGCCATTTGGAAGTCAGGCGATGATATCCATTTTCCAATGGAGTAATTTTCCAGTATTGTGCCAGATAATTTCCGGCTTTGGACAATTGAAGCTTATTATTTTCTCCATCATTAACCACGTCCAAAGACATATCTTCGCCCTGCCATTTGGTTGTTAGTCTATAATAGGTATTCTGATCAAACTCCTGAGCAAAGAGATTGATTGTATTTGCAAAAGAAAAGTATAACAATAATACCGGGAGTATTAAGATTTTTTTCATTTTTGATTTTAGATTTGGTTTTAGGGTAAACCGGTTATCAGGGGATATTTTAATCCTCCATTAATTTAATGCAATATTAGTAATTTTTTCAGAAACTTTCAAATTAATTATTTTGAGGGTTTTGATGAATAAAATTGTAAGAGTATTGGAAGAATTTATAATTGATTTGATAACAATTAACCGGCGTTAAAGTAATTTATTTTTGAACTCTATTGCCTGCCCAGTGTCTATAAGCATGAGAGAATTTGATTAATTCAGACGAAAAGATGAATGTAATTTGTAATTGATGATCCAGAAGTTTGTAGTTAGATTCAATCTAACTTCAGTAATATTTCATTCAGTTCTTAGAATACTATCCAGAATGGAAAATAATATTAATCATTCCTTATGAAAGCTTTTTTAATTTTTGTATTATTATTTTATCACACAATTGTAATTGCAGACTGGACACAAACCAATGGGATTAAAGGCGGTGCGGTTTCAAAGTTATTTGCCACGGGAAATAAGTTGTTCGCAGCAGTTAATCGTTCAACAGGTTATCTGTCTTATAATGGTGGACAATCCTACATTATCAGGTCAACGGGGATTAAAGGAGTGGGTATAACATCTTTTGCTTCTAAGGATAATATTGTGTTTGCAGGTTCAGATTCGGGTATTTATAAAACTACAAACGATGGTTTAAACTGGATTAAATCAAATTCCGAGTTAAATACGAATTACATTTCCTCACTTGTAGTAAATGGAAATATTCTCGCTGCCGGCACTTCTCCGGTCTTTACATATCCACTGATGAAGGTACGAGCTGGAATAATCCAAACGTTATGAATTCTTTTGAAATACATGCAATGACAGTTACAAATGGAATTATCTTTGTGACGACCTATCCTCCTAAAATATATAAATCCTCAGATAATGGAAAATCATGGGAGCTGTCATTATCAATCAAGCATACTGCAATTCTTGAGGAAATAGAATCTAAGGGACCGGATATTTATGCAGAAGGGTTCCTGTCAGGAATATATTCAAGCACTGATTTAGGCTTGAACTGGTCAATAGTGAATACTTCAATTCCTTTCACTTATTCTATAAAAATATTTGATAATAAAATTTTAGCAGCTTCGGATAAGGGACTTTTTTATTCAACGGATAAAGGGATTGTATGGAATCTTATTTCAAACGGGCTTGATTCAACTACGACTACAGTTCGCTTACCGGTGACGAACAAAATCTTTACGTGGGATTAGGTGGAGACAGCCGGGTGGAATGTATTTACAAATCTACCCATAATGGAGTAAACTGGACTTACGAATGGCAAAGTAAATTCAATATATGCAGTATCGGATAATGTATTTTGCAGGAACTACCCGGGGAATATTTAGTAAACGATTTAATGAATCTATCTGGCGTCCAAATGATTACAGATCGTTTAATCTGAATGTCACATGTTTTGATTCGGATTCATATTATCTTTATGCGGGTACTAAAGAAGATGGCATATGGCGAATTCCAGTCAGCGAAATTACAAATACGAATGATATTACCTCAACACCCTATGAATTTGCATTGTCACCAAATTATCCAAACCCTTTCAATCCAAAGACAATTATTAATTATAGTCTGTCAACGTCTAAATATATTAATTTGAATGTGTTTGATGTTCTCGGCAATCAGGTGGCTGAATTAGTTAACGAAAAAAAGCCTGCGGGAAATTATGAGGCCGGGTTTGATGGAAGTAATTTTCCGACAGGAGTTTATTTTTATAGACTACTTGTTGATGGAATTGTAATAGGTGTAAAGAGGATGATCCTGCTGAAGTAATTTATTTTTGAAGACAAAAATTTATTACTTTCTTTATTGGAAATGTAATTCCGAATTCTTCCAACAAAAATTATGTTGAAAAAAGTCGAAAAAAAATCCTTAATCAGAGTTCACGTAGTTGGCAGTTCTGGTAGTGGAAAAACTACATTTTCAAAAATCCTTGCATCAAAGCTCAACATTCCGAGAATTGAATTAGACCAAATTTTTTGGGGTCCTAATTGGAAGCAGTCTTCAGATGAGATTTTCTTTGAACGTGTGCAAAAAGCTGTCTCCTTAGAAGCTTGGGTGCTGGATGGAAATTATACGAGGACAATGCACATCACAAGGAAGAAAGTAACTGCGATTGTGTGGCTTGACTATTCTTATTCGAGGATACTCGTCCAGGCAATCTGCCGGTCTTTTACAAACATTATAAATGGAAAAGAAATTTGGCCAAACACCGGGAATAAAGAAACATTAAGATTGACCTTCTTTAGCAAAGAGTCCATTCTTCTCTGGACAATAACAAACCTCGGTAAAATAAAAAGGAAATATGAATTCTTAAGCACAGACCCGGCACATAAACACATTTCATTTTACAGACTTAGAAGTCCAAAAGAAGCTAATAATTTTTTAAATGGAATTTGAAACACTAAAACTGTAACCCAATGAGCAAGAAAAACGAATTTTAAATGGGGCATCAGGATTTCGTTCTGAATCACCACATTTTATAGATCAGAAGTGAAAAAAAATTTACCTTGATCTATTTTGATTATCAAAACTTTCTTTTTCCAATAATCAAATCCCCACCCTTATCAAATTGAGAAAAAATATTTTTATCTTTGAAGTTAAATGTCTGTGCTAATTGTTCATACGATAAAACTGAAACAGCTTCATTCAATCCAATATCTTCCGGCTTTTCATCATTAAAAAAAATTGCAATTTCAAGATCATCTTCTCCGGTGTTTTTTATATAATGGAAATATGCTTTTGGTATAAAAATAATATCTCCTGTTTTGGCTTCGAAAGGACCGTCTTTCTCCCCGAAATTGCTTACGATTCCATATTCGGCCGTACCTTTTGTAACAAGACCAAGTTCTGCACAGTTAGGATGCCAGTGTGGTGTTCTCAATCCTCCGGGCTTCAGTGTCAGCAAATAAAGCGAAGACCCATCAAGAATAGGGAATGATTCTTTTCTCACCATCTTTACGGTGCCTCCCGTATTTTCAAAGTCATAAACCAAATCGGAAGAACTTATTTTATGAGGGTTCTTTTTCGAACTTTTTGGCTTTTCGTTTTTCAAATTGTTAGAATTTATTTACGGCTAATTTAATGTTTTGAATTTTCAATAACAATTATTTTTTAAACACAAAGTGTGATACTATTAATATTGCTATCCTCGTTTCGCCGGAATTACCCATAAGCTTTATGGACTAAACCAAACAAATTTTTTCAAGCGGGCATTTAATTTAATCAATAAATTCATGCAATATTTTGTAATTTTCGATTTGAAAAAAAGAAAATAAACCTTCTATATTCAGTATTCTTAGAAATTAATGACCGTGTGAATTATTATACCGCAAAAAAATAAAGGATAATCGTCTCGATACTTTTTAATAATTCCAATCTCAGTTCTTGCAACCTAAAAATCCCAATCTTCTGCTGCTTTGTATCCATCATACCAACCCACCTTGAATGCAATGTCTTTTCTAAACATAATTGTTGTATGCTCCATTGGGCAAGACAGCAATGCCTTTCTTCTGATTATTTGATCTTTCTTTTTTAAAAAATCTATATAATTCTGTTCCGCTTGTATCACCCATTATTACCCCGCTACCTGAAGGACATAATCTGGATGTGAATCCAGATTTTCCTTTAGATTTTTTAATCCCAAATTTAAATATTCAGAAATCGCTTCAATTCTGTGCAATTTTTAAATATTTTTGGATGTTCGCGGTTGTGTTTGAGGTGTTCGCAGTTGTGATTGAGGTGTTCGCGTTTGTGTTTCAGTTGTTAGCGATGGATTTTCAGTTGTTCGCGAGACATCAAATCAATTTCGCGGAAAATGAAGTTCTCTTAGATTCTCATTTAGTTGACTTCGCGATCAATACAGTTGACTTCGCAGTTCTTTCAGATCTATTTGCTTTCAATTAAAGTGACTTCGCTTTCTATCTTAATTATTGCGATTCCTGTAAAGGATCCTTCGCGATTTATAAAGTCGACTACGCAAATGATTTTACCGAAATTTCTCTCCTTAAAAGTTCTTTTTCTCTCCATCGAGATAGCTTGGCGAACCATTTTCGTTTCTTTTCCCGGTATAAAATTTTCATTGTCTTCGATAACTTTTTCTTTTCAAAACATTGCAATTACTTCTTTTTCGATGGCGGAGACTTCTTTCCGGATTTTACATTGATTGTTGCGTATTGCGGAAGCATTGTAGCGCATTGTCGTTTCTTTTCTCAGGATGAAATTTTCTTAGTTGTTCTTAAATTATTCACTTCTGCGAATTTTACTATCTTCTTTCAGCATCGCGGATTTTTGATTATTTACGAAACTAATTTCACTTTTTCGGACAATTTCAAAGAACCGGATTTAAATATCTGGATTTTGATGTATTTGTTGTATCTCAAAGTTGAACTAAGTAAAATTAAGAACTTCAATTTTCATTATCAAATGAAAAATTTTCCTGTTTCTGAAAGCACAAGAATGAGATAAGCGTGTTAAATCCTTCCCTGAGGCTTACTTGCAGTATTTTATAACTTAGTGATTTTTGCTATATTGTGATTTATATATAATGTCCTGGAAAATAATTCAGAGACTCTTATATTATTTTAAAAAGTTTTTTTGGTAAGAATCTAATAACATATCATAAAACATGATTGCATATTTCAATAAATTGACTGCAGAAGAGGTCAAAGCTTTTGGAAAATTTGTAAGATCTCCTTATCACAATACAAGCAGGAACGTCATTAGGCTGCACAGGTATCTGAGTTCAAGACATCCGCGTATTAGCGTTCAGGATCTTTCATAAAATTAACATATTCAGAAATATATTCAGGTATGGAAAATATGACAGTACAAATTACCACAGACTGATTTCAGATTTCACGAAAGTCTTCGAACAATTTCTGCTTTTTTGGGAATTGGAAAAGGACAGGTCAAAGAAGGATTATTTTTTACTAAAGTCCCTCAGATTAAGAAAATTAAATGAAAGATTCGATAAGGCTGCGGACCGAATAAGAAGCGGATATAAAGGTTCCGCCAGCGAAAAAGATTATTATCTTAACAACACGATCGTTCAAAATGAGCTGCATGATTATTATACCGACACTTTTTATGCCGATTCAAAGAAAATTCTAAAATCATATTCACAGGAGCTTGACCATTTTTTACCCTCTCGAAATTAAAGATATATAACCATTCTCTGAACTATCACATTTATTACGGAGAAAAATCTCTGGATAATGAAAGATATTACAAGGAAATTATTTCTTATGTGGAAAAAAACCTGGATGATCTGTCAAAGAATCATCCGCAGATAGTGGTTCATTATTATGAGCAGCAAATGCTTAAGACTCTGGATGACAGTTATCTGAAAAAACTGGATGCATATTTTAAAAGAATCAAAGAAAATTCACAGAGAAATTATATTTTGAATACTATACCTGCAGAGAGGGTTATCTTAGCTTAAAGAGTGAAGATGAAAAAATGCCCGGCAAAAAGAAATATTCGGTAATGCTTTTTGACATGCATGATTTCTATTTAACAAATCAAAATTTTATAAAACATATATTATTGAGCATGAAGGCGTATTACCTTTTGATTTTTTTGCTTCAGTGGTTGGCAACAGCATCTTTCTGAAAAAATACAGATGGACTTTTAATTTCATTAAAAAAAATATTCGCTATATTAATCCTTCGATTGCTGACAGCTTGTATGGCTTATGCATGGCTCAATTATACTTTTCCAAAAAGGACTATGAAAAGGCGTTGTTATATCTGAATAAAATACAAAATAAGGAATCAGAATTTTATAAATCTTATAAATTCCTTTTGGCAAAAGTCTTTTTTGAGCAGAATAATTTTGAACTGGCCGGAAGTAATCTGGCATCTCTAAAAAAATATGTCAAGAGTAACAGAAAATTGCCCGGATATGTAAAAGATCAGATTAATATATTTGTAAAATATTTTACGCAGCTTTTGAGAATAAAAACAAATGGCGGGAAGAATAAGGATGTAAAAATAATTGCCTTAAGAAAGAATTTAGAAAAAGAGAGATAAGGATATTATCTTACTTCGTGGTTTTATGAAAAGCTGGACGAAATGAGACAGAATAATTATAAATTATAAATTGTAAATTGTAAAAAATTTGTAATTTGTAATTTAAAATTTCTTTCGTTGTTCAAGGATTTTCAGGAATGATTTACTTCTTACTTCTTCAAGTGTGAGACCTGTCTGCAATACTTCATGTTCATCTATGGCACCACAGTTCAATGCCCGGAGAAAATAATTCAGAAGTCCCTGCCCGGTTGCGGCATCATCGAAAATATCTCCTACCAGCGTTGCCTGAGCAGCCTTTTCAATAAAATTTTTCAAGCGTACGGAAGCTTGCTGAAGTCCATCCAGAAAAAACATATAAACTGCGGCATACCTGACCGGCAGCTGTGCCGGATGAAGATCCCACCCCTGGTAAAATCCATTGCTTAAAGAATGCTGAATATGTTCGAATTCTATTTTCCACGCGCGGTGAACTGTTTCTATATTTTCTTTTTTCTGTTTTGCAGTAAGTACGTTTGCCTTATTTGGACCTACGGGCATAACATTTGTGGCACCATCTGACAGCCACACGCCTGTTCCTGCCAAAGCAACTTTCATAATATGTCTTGCAAAGTCACAAACCGGATGATCCATTGCCTGCAGTTTTGCAGTAATATCACAAGCCGCAGTATAATCATATACTCCGAAGTGTGCAGCTATACACCTGTCCTTTCCTGCTTCCACGAGGGATAAGATATTTACTCTTCCATCAATATCAAAAATTGACTGAGTCGTTTCTATCATAAGCTCCATTTTTAATATTCCGGCGGGCAACTTCAATTTCCTTTCCAGCATTTCAAAAATTTCTACAAGAGCCTGAACATGCTCAGCAACCTGTACTTTTGGCAAAGTCACTACAAAATTCTGCGGAAGCTTGCCTTTCGATTGCTGCAGAAGAGTTGTCAGGAAAATATCCAGAGTACGGATAGCCCTGTTTTTTAACTCCTCAGAAAATTTTTTAATTCTTATACCGATAAACGGAGACAATACATTTTCTTTCATTCCGATCGCAACTTGTCCTGCTGTGAATTCAGCGGTTTCATCTTCTTCTTTGTCTGTACGTATTCCGAAACCATCCTCGAAGTCGATCCTGAAATCTTCAACGGCTTCTTTTTCAAGCTTTTTTAATACTTTGAGATAAATTTTTTCAGTAAGTACATTTCTTTCATCCATACCAAATACTTTTGCAAAAGTATTTTTATCGGGAGAATACTCCTTAAATGTTTTAAGGGCAAGCTCCCCCATTTTTTTTATAGTTGTGCTTTTGAATAACTGCGCTCCGCCATAGACTGTTTGTACAGGCTGCCTTTCGGGACTATCACCGGGATACACCTTATTTAATTTAAGATTTACTTTTTCGAGCTTTGACAGGACGGACTTAATGGAGCTTTCGTTTAGAGTCATTTGTGTTTTTAATTTGTAATATCTGATCTGATTTGAAAAGGTTACTTCTATTTATTCTGATTCCAATGTATGGTGTTAATACAATCTACAGCCAAATAAGAAGGTTGATTGGATCCTTCACTTCACTCCGCTGCGCTCCGTTCGTTCAGGATGACAAAAAATAAGCGCCGGTGCGTTCAATCAGTAAAAATTATCCTCGCATATAGATCATTACCGCAGATATATCTGATGGTCTTACACCGGAGATTCTCATAGCCTGCCCAATCGAATTAGGTTTTATTTTACTTAGCTTTTCCAGAGCTTCTGCAGATAAAGATTTTATTTTTTCATACTTAAAATCCGAAGGAATCTTTATTTTTTCATTTCTTACAAAGTGATTCACCTGTTCATCCTGCCTGTCGATATAACCTTTATATTTAATTTCTATTTCGATCTGATTGACGGCATCTTTATTTTCCCTGATGTTTTGTATTAATTTATTTTCCTTAAAATACTCAATTTTCAAAAGTTCAGATAATTTTATTTCGTTTCTCTTTATAAGATTAGCAAGAAACTCACCTTGTGAAAGTTCACTCGAATTGTTTTCCAGAAGGTAAGGGTTAACAGCTTTTGGACTGACTGTATTTGAAACAAAATACGCGATCCCCTCTTTTATCAAAGTTTCCTTTCCGTTCACTCTTTCCATCATCTCATGATCAATCAATCCCAGTCTGTAGCCGTATTTCATTAACCTCTGATCAGCATTATCCTGCCTGAGAATTAACCTGTACTCTGCACAGGAAGTAAACATTCTATATGGCTCATCCGGGGATTTGTTAATTAAGTCGTCTATCAAAACTCCAATATATGCTTCGTTTCTCTTTAAGATCAGCGGTTCTTGGTTTTTAATTTTTAAAGCCGCATTTATTCCTGCCATCAATCCCTGCGCTGCAGCTTCTTCGTAGCCGGATGTACCGTTTATTTGTCCCGCAGTGTATAACCCTGCAACTAATTTTGTCTCAAGCGTAAGATTTATCTGATACGTAGGAAAGAAATCATATTCTACTGCATAACCCTGCTTCAGAAGCCTGACGGATTCAAGTCCGCGGATAGTTTGAGCAGCTTTCTTCTGAACTTCAAAAGGAAGACTGGTAGAAAAGCCATTCATATAAATAGTATTACCTCTCAGAGTTTCAGGTTCCAGGAAAATCTGATGACGCGGCTTTTCAGAGAATCTTGATATCTTATCTTCAATAGAGGGGCAATATCGGGGTCCGATTCCTTTGATGCGTCCCGTAAACATTGGAGAATCTTCGAATCCCGTTCTCAACACTTCATGGGTTAGCTCGTTAGTGTGAGTCAGGTAACAATCTACCTGCTTTTGAAAAGGGAAATCAGAATAGATTTTATGAGAGAATGGTAAAGGGATTTCATCTCCTGACTGGATTTCAGTTTTTGAAAAATCTATAGTATTAATATCTAACCTTGGGGGAGTTCCGGTTTTTAATCTGCCGGTTTCAAACCCAAGACTTTTCATACATTCTGATAGTCCTTTTGAAGATTGTTCTCCTATTCTACCACCTTCTTCGTTTGTAGTCCCTGTATGCATAATGGCATTCAAGAAGGTTCCTGATGTGATAATCACTGACTTACAGTTAATCTCGTATCCTAATGCGGTTTTTACTCCTGTTATTTCATACCGGAAGTGATTTTCTTGCAGGTTATTAACTTTGAGTTCAAGCACCATATCCTGAATAATATCAATATTCTTCTCTTTCCTAATTATTTGAGCACATTCAATGGAATAAAGGTCTTTATCAGATTGGCACCGGGGTGACCAGACGGCAGGACCTTTTGAAGTATTTAGCATTTTGAACTGAATACCAGTTTTATCTGCAAGTTGCCCCATAAGACCGCCTAATGCATCAATTTCCCGGACAAGGTGCCCTTTTGCTGTTCCCCCAATTGCAGGATTACAGCTCATTCTTCCGATTGCATTAATGTCCATGGTTATTATAGCAACTTTACAGCCCATTCTTGCAGAAGCATATGCAGCTTCCACTCCGGCGTGTCCTGCGCCAATAATAATAATGTCGTAATATTGTTTCATAATTGTTAAATTAGCGAATTTATTGTATTAATTCTATGCAAGAAGGGGAATGGAAACACCTTTTTAATCCCGTCTATTTAGTTTATTAATAATTAATAGTTTAGCTCGTGAGTACTCAATATTGTTTCATGAGAAACAATTTTCTTAAAGTCGATTTGCGAGCATGAAATGGGATTACCTCCAATCTGGTGATTGTATGACCGAATGACAAATTGTTTGATTGATCCTGGGGGGAGTGCCGCTTGAATTCCTGCCTAAAGATTGCCGGAATGACAAGTTTGGTGGGTGATTTATCCTTTAGGAGTGCTGATTGGATGACACTTTGGGAGCGCTGATGGATTTGAGCTCGACGAAGCGGACTTAAAGATTCCGGAATGACAAGAGTAGGATTCGGACTTTTAAGGGTACATTACCGTAATATCGTTGGAATTTCAACCTTTTTTTAATTAATAATTTATAATTTATAATTTTAAAATAGCACTCGCTGAGTCCCTCATTTCATATAATATAAACTTCAAAGGTAACAGTGAGGAGACTCAGCGAGAACAGTAGAACTACAAAATAAGTGCTGATTGGATGAACCAGAGAAGTACCCCCGGCTCGCCTCGCTGAGCTCAACGAAGCGGGCTAAAGATTGCCGGAATGACAAATGCTGGTGATTCTTTGCGAGCGCTGATTGGATTCCGGCCTAAGGATTGCCGGAATGACAAGGTGGTGATTTCGTCCTTTGCGAGTACTGACTGGATGACCCAGAGGGTACTCGGTTCGCCTAACTGATCTCGACTAAGCGCCTAAGATTTCGAATGACATATTGGGTAGTGATTTCTCTTTGCGTGGTGTTGATTGGATTCCGGCTTAAAGATTGCCGGAATGACAATGGGGTGTTGAAAAAGAACGGAACTTGTTATAATTGAATTGAATTTGCAATAAATATTCACAACTTTCCAAAAAAACATTAAGATTTTATGAAATCCAAACTAATATTATTATTTGCTATAGTCGTTTTTATAGGTCTGACGCTATTACTTTCAGTTTTTATTGAAAGCACAAAAGTAAAACAAAAATCCAAAGGCTCTAACAAAAGTCCAACTAACCTTTTAAAGGAAGGCGCCAACGATGAAAAGAAAACATCGGGCGCATTAGAGTCCATGCAATGGATTTCTCAAATCCGCGCATATCCTGATACTGATATTCCGGCTGATAAATTTTATAAAGCATTTGAATATTCACGTGATCATTTACAATTATTAAATGAAAGAGATGACCTTGGACAATGGCAGTCTATTGGTCCGAATAATATTGGCGGAAGGACTTTATGCGTAGCTGTTCATCCCATTGATACAGGAATAGTTTTTCTCGGAGCAGCGTCAGGCGGGTTATGGAAGTCCACAAGCGGAGGAACCGGCGCGAATGCCTGGACGCAAATAAACACCGGCTACCCCAGTTCTGCTGTAAGCTCTATAGCAATTGATTCGGTAAATCCGAACACAGTGTACATCGGCACGGGAGAAAACTATGGTTATCAATTCTCTCAAAATGGTGTAGAGGTGAGAGTTACAAGGGGAATGTATGGAATTGGAATTTTGAAAACTACCAACGGAGGTCAAACCTGGACTAAATCTCTGGACTGGTCTTATGATAATAAAAGGGGAGTCTGGAAAGTAATTATAAATCCAAAAAATTCAAATACATTATTTGCGGGCACTAGTGAAGGGATTTACAGATCATACAATGCGGGAAATAACTGGACACAGATATTGCCCTATAAGATGGTTATGGATCTGGAGATTAATAATATAGACACAACTATTTTGTATGCCTCAATAGGCAATCTTACCAATAATGTGCCTTTGACGGATAAAGGAATCTATAAAACAACTAACGCAGGCGATAACTGGACAAAGCTTGCAGGCGGACTTCCGGCATCCTGGTCGGGAAAAGCTACTATTGAGCTTTATAAGAAAAATCCAAATAGAATTTATGCCAGCATTCCCAATGATTTTTCTTATGTAGGTTATTATAAAAGTTCGGATGCGGGAATAAGCTGGACAAATGTTAATTCTTCAATACCGATTGGTAACCAGGGCTGGTATAATAATGCACACATAATAAAATCTAATGATTCCAATTCTATTCTTATTGGTACTCTAAATGTTGAAAAATCAATCAATGGAGGTTCTGCCTTCAGTACCCAATCGAGCTGGTCTCAGTGGATTGACGGAGCCACTCCTCCAGGAGAACCCGAAGGACCTCCTGACTTTGTACATGCAGATTTGCATTTTTTCGCTTCGAATCCGAAGGATCCTAATAAAATTTATATAACTGCCGATGGGGGATTATACCGCTCAAATGATTTTGGAGAAACATTTTATTCCTGCAATGGAGGATACACAACGGCTCAATTTTACGGAACTTTTGCAAATTCATACCAGGATTCAATATTTTGTATAGGCGGGCTTCAGGATAACAGAGCTGCTTTTTACCAGGGCAACGTTGCATGGTACAAGACATTTTTTGGTGACGGGATGAGTTGTGCAATTAATTCACAAAATGATCAGATATGCTATACTGAATATACATATGGTGCAATCAATAAATCTGTTAACCGTGGAGTGGATTGGAATGATATTTCGCCTCCGGGATCAGGGACAGAGAGTAACTTTTGTTTCGTAACACCTTTTATTTGCTGTCAATCAAATCCGAACATTATGTATGTTGGCGGAAAGTCGATTTATAAATCCACAAATGCCGGCACGAGTTGGGTAGGACCTTATGGAACTACAATCTTCGGAGGAAGCAAGATTTTATCCATAGCTTCCTCGCACACGGGAGTCGATACGGTATATTGCGGTACAATAAACGGAAGAATTTTCAAATCAATCAATGCCGGAGTCAACTGGACAAATACTACGGATACAACGGTTACACCAAACCGCTATGCAACTGATATTACAGTAAATGAACATAATCCCGGCGAATGTTATGTTACATTCGGGGGATTCGGATCAGGTCATGTTTTTAAAACAACCAATGCCGGAAATAGCTGGTCAAATGTCAGCGGGAATTTACCGGATGTGCCTCATCATTCGATTGTAATAGATCCGATTTTTACTCAAAATATTTATGCAGGAAGCGATCTTGGAGTTTATGCATCAACAAATTACGGGGCGAGCTGGAATGAATATCTGAGCGGAATGCCATATGCTTTAGTTTTTGATTTAACAATTGTTTATCCATCCAGAAAGATCAGGGCTGTGACTTATGGCAATGGAATTTATGAAAGAAAGCTTCTGGAGAACCCGGTTTTTGCTGGTTCACAAAATAGTATCGTTCAAACTTATAAACTAAATCAAAATTACCCTAATCCTTTTAATCCGAAGACAATTATTAATTATCAATTACCGGTGTCCAATCATGTTATATTAAAAATTTATGATGCAGTTGGAAAGGAAGTGGGGACTCTCGTTAATGGGAAACAAAATGCGGGTAGTTATTCAATAGAATGGAATGCTTCAGATTTTGCAAGCGGGATTTATTTTTATACTCTGGAGATTGATGGGGTAAGGGTTGATACAAAGAAGATGATGCTTTTGAAGTAAGGATTTTGTATTATATATAACGTTTGCATTCCCAATCGGCTCGCCTTACACGCACTAAGGGGGAACGGGGAAATAGGAAACGAGAGCTGCAAAATCGGCCTTGCCTCCCCTCGTGAAAAATACCTGGAATTTCAGGTATTTTACAAAAGTAATACTGCTTTGATTTATTTACTATTAGGACATTTGTCCTATGGCTTTTTCTTTGTTTTTTGTGGATAAAAATCTTTATACAAATTAATATATTCCCTGACAACTTTCAAACTTCTGCCTGTTATCCCCTGTATTGCTTTTTCATCAAGTCCCCTGATAATTAGTTTTTTTACTTGTTCATATTGTTTTAAATATCTGTCAACTGCACTTTGACTATGGGATGTTCTTAATACTATATCT
>JBBSDT010000040.1:0-14685 GCA_038240405.1 Ignavibacteria bacterium | reverse complement strand
GGGAATAAAAAACTGCGTGGTGTTAAGGTCCTTATTATACCAGAATTGAGGCTCAAGATTTATCGGCTGGGTGACTTTGATTCCTTTTGATTTTAAGAATTCCTGAGTAAAGTTTGCAGAATAAAATCTTGTAGCGGAATTAACATAATTTAAAATTACTGTTGCCGTATTAGCATCAACTCCGTCGATCAGGAACTGTACTTTTACATTTTCTTTTGTGGAGAGAGCTTTAGAAAAACCCTTTGGAATTACAATTACACACTGTACAATTCCCCTGTCAAGGAGATCGTTAATGTCATTATCACTTTCAGGAAAGGTAACAATCTTAAAATAAGGTGAGCTGCTAAAGTTGTTGATAAAGTCCCGGGAGCTCTGGGTTTTATCTTTATCATATACCGCAAGCTTTATATCATGTACATCAAGAGTTATTGCATAGCCGAATAGTATAAGAAGAAATACAGGCAGCACAAAAATTATCAGGAGACTTCTCTTGTCCCTGCTTATCTGCCATAATTCTTTTTTTGTTATTGCAAATATTTTACTATGTCTGAGCATTTTTGTTTTCTATTAAATACAAAAACACGTCTTCTAATGAAGGTGTGATTTCACTTATCCGGAATATCTCTAAATCACTGTCCTTTTCTAAAAGAGCTTTTATAATATCTACATCATCCTCCTGTGTTTTGGTTTCTGATGTTACTTTTTCCTTCAGTGTTAAATGAAGTGAGTTTCCGAAAATCGTAATATTTTCTACTGATTTTTCCTTGTCAAGAATATCAATTGCTTTGTATATATCCGAACAGACAATTTCAACTACTTTGTTTTTTATGTATTTATTTTTTAATTCCTTTGGACTCCCGGATGCAATCAGCTTTCCTGCATTGATGAGGATTATCCTGTTACAAAATTCGGCTTCATCCAGGTAATGAGTTGTTACAAATATAGTAGTTCCCTTTTCCGAAAGGCTGTTAATTAAATCCCAAAATCTTCTTCGTGATATCGGGTCAACACCGCCTGTGGGCTCATCGAGAAAAACAATCTTCGGTTCATGAATAACCGCGCATCCAAGTGCAAGCCGTTGTTTAAATCCTACTGAAAGGGAAGAAGTCAAAGTCTTTCCCTTATTTTGAAGGCCGGCAATTTGCAGAACCCACTCTTTTTTTTTATTAAGTATTTTCCTGTCAAGACCATACACTCCTCCGAAAAAATTAATATTTTCTTCCACTGTTAAATCATTATACAAAGAAAATTTCTGGGACATATAACCGATATTTTGTTTTACCTTATCCGGCTCATTTTTGATGCTAAATCCTCCAACTTTAGCATCTCCTGAAGATGGCTCCAGAATTCCGCACAGCATTTTGATTGTAGTTGATTTACCCGCACCATTGGCTCCCAGGAATCCAAAGACCTCACCTTCTTTTACTTCGAATGAGACATCATCAACAGATGTAAAACTTCCGAATTTTTTGGAAAGGTCTTTTACTTCAATGGAATTCATCTTCTTTGACAGTCTGGTTTAGAATATATTGATTACCTTAAATAAAACTATCTGTTTCCTTTTATCAGATGTATAAAAGCATTTTCAAGAGAAGGTGAAATTTCTCTAATATCGGAAATAGTTATCTTATTCTGCTCGAGAGTGTTTCGTATGGATTCTGTATGATTGGAATTCTTCTCAACTGCAACGTTAAGCCTGTCTCCAAACAGCTGTACTTCGTAAAGCGATTCATTTTTCAAAACCTGATATGCATTTCTTACAGGGCTGCATACTATTTCTAAAATTTGTTCATTCATTTTTGATTTAATGCTATTGGGAGTACCGATTGCCAGCAGCTTTCCGTTATCAAGCATTGCAATTTTGTTGAATCTCTCTGCCTCATCCATATATGGAGTAGAAATTATGATTGTAATGTTTTCTTTCAAAAGATTTGAAAGTATTACCCAGAATTCTCTTCTTGAAACAGGGTCAACACCGGTAGTCGGCTCATCGAGGAAAATTATTTTGGGTCTGTAAATCAGAGTGCATGCGAGAGCAAGCTTTTGCTTCATACCTCCGGATAATTGTCCCGCCAGAAATTTTCTGAAATCTGTCAGTCTTGTAAACTGAAGCAGCTCGTCCCTCCTTTCCTTGAAGTCTTTTAACCCGTGTATATCGGCAAGAAATTCTATATTTTCATCCACCGTAAGATCGGTGTAGAGACTGAACCGCTGCGAAAGATAACCGATGTCATTTTTTATTTTATCAATTCCTTTTGATAAGTCCAGTCCGAGTATTTCAATATGGCCTGAATCAGCTTTTAAAAGTCCGCACAGGATTCTTATTAAAGTTGTTTTTCCCGCACCATCCGGACCAACAAGCCCGAAAATTATATTTTTTTGTATATTAAAAGTGATGTTATCAAGAGCCACGACATCTTTATATTTTTTGTATATACCTTTTATTGAGATAATGTCTTCCAATCGGGGAGATTAGTTTAATATTAGACTTGCATCAGCGGGCATTCCGGATTTAAGGTCATACTCAGGATTTGGAATTTGTATCTTTACAGCAAAAACAAGTTTTGTTCGCTCTTCCTGTGTCTGTATATTCTTTGGAGTAAACTCTGCTTCTGATGAAACATAAATTACTTCACCCTTATATACCTTGTCTTTATATGTATCAATTTTGACATCTGCTTTCTGTCCTAACTTTACTTTTCCCAATTGTTCTTCTGTAACATATATTACAAGCTTGACAGTTTGTAGATCCGAAATATTCATTACAGATGACCCGGGAATTAAGTATTCTCCAATTTCTACAAATTTTTTGGTTATTATTCCATCAACAGGAGATTTTATTGTGCAATCCTTTATGTTCTTCTTTATTAAATCAACACCGACAATATTCCTTTTCAGATTCGCTTTTGCAGACTCTATTTCTTCCGGCCGGACAATGTTCTTAACCTTCTTTAAATTTTCCTTTGAAGTAATGTATTGGTTAATGATCTGATCGTAACGGGATAGAACATCCTCATACTGCTGCTGTGTTACCACCCCTTCTTCATACAATTTTATTATCCGCTCCTTATCGCTGCTTGCTTTATCCACATTAAGCTTTGCGAGACTCACCTGTTCCTCTCCAAGCTTAATATCTTCTTTTCTGGCTCCCGCCTGTAGAAGTTTCAACTGCGACTCGGCTTGTTCCACTGAGGCTTCTGCCTGTCTGAGTTGGATATCAAGCGCATCATGATCAAGAGACATTAATGTAATATCTTTTTTTACAACATCTCCCTCATTAACATAAATGTTAATGATCTGCCCCGCAATTCGACTGCTGACCGTAACGTCTGTAGCCTCAATAGTTCCGGAAGCACTTATTTCATTAGATGTTTTTTTATCGCCGCAGCCAATTAAAATAAATACAAATAATACTGGAAAAAGTTTTCTGTATCGCTTCATTTAAAAGTTAATTATTATTCATTTGGTTCTGCTGAAGGGAAGGAAATGATCAGATCCGATAGTTTAACTTTATATCATAACTTACCGGTATTCATAGTAAAATGTAATTCGCGGAACAACATCTGTCCTTCTCTTAACAGTCTGTGAGTGTTTGGCTGAATAGCCATTCAACCAGATATTAGGCATTATGTGGATGTTTTTCTGAGGCATGTAATCCAGCCCCGCTGTGACAAACATTTGGTTGAATCCGGTAGAAGAATTTTTAGTATCCGGATTAAAAAAATCATATCTTCCGAATAATTTTATTTTATCATTCATGCTTGCATTAATAAACAAACTCAATCCAAACGGTATTATATCTGAGTGTGCAATCGTACTTCCTGTAACAGTAGTATTGAAATTCTTTTGAAACTGTGCAAAAGTTTCAGCTCCGGCTGCCAGATTATCATTTTTGTAGGCTATAAATGTTTGCAGTGTATTCTTACTCTGAGAATTTCCAAAAGCTTCATAATCAGAATAAATATCTGCGGTCAGTTTCTTATTTAAAAAATTACCAAAAAGAGTTCCGTAAAATCTTTTGTATTTATTATTCTCTAACCTGGTACCTCTGCCATTTCCTATCATTAAGTAGTATCCGTAGTTTTTATCATTATCAAAACTTCCCGAAAGCATTACTCCAAGATCCCTTGAGGAAAGAAAACCTCTTTGATCCATGATTGTCTTTTCAATGGACCGGTAACTCCATAATTTTTCGGAAGTATAAGAATAACCCGGGGTTGGTAAAAGGCCGATTGTTAAATCGGAGTTTGCAAAAATATTTTTCCAGTTCACATAAGCATCTTTAACGAAAACCGATCTGTTTCCGTCTGCGATGGTATCATTTCCTTCATAGGATAATACAACTCTTGTTTCAAAAGTTTTATTGATTGTATAATCATAGCCGAGATAAATCCTTCTGAAAGTAAATGAATTAAAATCTTTATTGTATTTTGAATACTCCAGATTATCTCCTGATGAATCTCCTCCTGACTTATAAAAATAGTCGCCGAAAGCATATCCCCATACTTTGCCATGTGGCTCGTCATCAATTTTGGCTTGAGCAAACAGATTTGCAGATATAAATAAAGTGATATATAAAAGTGTTAATATTTTCAAAATATGGTTTATAGTTTATTTTGTAATTAACATAGCAAATAAATTTTTTATAATCAGTTAAGTAATTGGAGGTAAGTTTAAATAAATTTTAAATTCAAATCGACTTTAAGAGGAAGAGATTGCTTTTGCCCCCGAAGAGAGATACTTCATCCAACAAACAAACCAAAAAGCTCCCCTCTCATTTTTTTTGGAGAGGGGGCAGGGGGTGAGGTTAAAAAACAAATTCAATAAATGTACTTACTCCTCTCCTTCTTTCGAGTGTGCTCAATACATCTCTTCCCAAGCTCCGACTTGGAAGGTTTAATTCTGTGGATTTTTATAAAAATTGTAAAAAAAATTTAAAAATTATTCAATTGTAATAAATCAATATTTTTAAGAATTTTGAATAAACCCCACTATAAATATGAAGAACATCTTATTTCCTACAGATTTTTCCACAAATGCGGACAACGCATTGAACTTTGCAGTTGAAATCGCGAGGATGATAAAGGGAAACCTTATCTTATTTCATGCCTATAGCGTGCAGTTGATTGATCCGAATATGCCCGCAGAAATTTATCTTTCAGCATATCAGGAAGAAGAAAAAACTGCAAAAGAAAATCTTGAAGAACTCAGCAAGAAAATTGTTAACAATAATAAAGATGATACAGGGAATAATCTTTTTACAACCGAAGCGATTGTAACCCAGGGACTTGTCGTAGATGAGGTACTCTCTTTAATAAGTAATTATCATATCGATATTGTAATTATGGGAACTCACGGAGTGACAGGAATTACCGAATTAATACTTGGAAGCAACACAGCAAGTGTAATTGAAAAGGCGCCTGTACCTGTTTTGGCTATACCCCAAAACGCAGTATATAAGCCAATAAATAACATCGTTTATGCATATGATGATATTAAATCATGCTTGCCTTCATTTCATAAATTACTGGAATTTGCAAAGATATATGATTCTGAAATAACCCTGCTTCATATAATAGAATCTAAAAATAGTACTGAAGAGTTAAATAAAAATGAATTTGATAAGATAAAGCAAGCAGTTTCTTATGATAAGATCAGGCTGGAACTTGTAAAAGAAGAAAATGTTCTTGAAGGAATTAATGAATATATTAATGCTCATCCTGTAAATGTGCTTGCAATGGCAATACGGAAACGTACTTTACTTGATAAAATATTCAACAGAAGCCTGACGAAAAAGATGGCATATCATACCAAAATCCCTTTGCTTGCTTTGCATTTTTAATTATCTAATCCCGAATCCAATTATTTTATTATTTAACCTCCGGAAAAAGAGACTTGGCTGAAAAATTATTTCTAATAGATGCTATGGCTATGATATATCGGGCATACTTTGCTATGATATCAACACCGCTGATAAACTCCAAAGGAAAGAACACATCTGCTGCCTACGGTTTTACCAATTCCCTGATAAAAATTCTGGATGAAGAAAAACCTGAACACATAGCAGTATGCTGTGATACTGCAGCTCCTACTTTCAGGCATAAAAAATTTCCTCAATATAAAGCTCAAAGGCAGGAGATCCCCACGGACATGCCCTGGCAGGTTGAGAAAGTAAAAGAAATAATTAAAGCTTTTAGTATTCCTATGATTGAAATTGACGGATATGAAGCAGATGATATAATCGGCACACTTGTGAGGCAGGCAGAGAAAGCAGAAGTAATAAGTTATATGGTAACTCCTGATAAAGATTTTATGCAGCTTGTTACCGATAAAATATTTATGTATAAGCCTTCAAGAAACCTTTATGGAAATAAAATATCTGAAGTAGAAATAATTGACAGAGAAGGAGTAAAAAGAAAATTCGGCGTGGAGCCGGAAAAGGTAATCGAAATTCTCGGTCTGATGGGAGATACATCGGATAATATACCCGGAATACGCGGTGTAGGAGAAAAAACTGCAATCAGCCTGATTCAGGAATTCGGTTCTATAGAAAATATCTATATAAACATTGATAAAATCACCAAGCCAAAGCTGAAGGAAAATATTATAATTCATAAAAGCGATGCACTAATGTCTCATATGCTTGCATCAATAAAAACAGATATTCCGTTAGAAATAAACTTCCACAATCTTATAAAGAAAGATGCAGATACGGAGAAACTGCTATCGTTATTCCGCGAGCTGGAGTTTAAAACTCTTATTAAAAGATTTTCAAAAGGGGAATTGTCTCAACCTGTTGAAAAAGAGCTGCCTATCAAAGGCGCTAAGCTTCCTGATATTAAAGTAAATATACCTCAGCCTGAAAAGAAAATACAGACGCTGAAAGATGTGAAGAAAAATTATTCTGTAATAAAAACCAATGATGAATATCTAAAATTAGTTGAAAAATTAAATCAGCAAATGTTAATTTGTTTTGATACCGAGACAGATTCTATTGATCCGATGAACTGCAACATTGCAGGAATGTCATTTTCCTTTACAGAAAAAGAAGGATATTATGTGCCGCTTTACGGAAAATTAATTTCAAAAGATTTAAAAAATAACGGAGAACCTTCTCTGTTTGAATCATCAATAAAGATTAAAGAGGAAGAAATAAACGGCATTGAATTGAATTTTGCGCTTGAAAATATAAAACCTGTACTTGAGAATAAATCAATTAAATTTATAAGCCAGAATATGAAGTCTGATTACCTTGTAATGAAAAATTACGGGATTGAGATCGGAAACATATACTTTGATACATTAATTGCAGCTTATATACTACAGCCTGAAGGAGCACATTATATTGAAGACCTGTGTGAGAAATATTTGAGTTATAAACCGATTTCAAGATCTGAAATCATAGGAAAAGGCCGCGATCAGATCACCATGGATAAAGTTGAGATAACTAAAGTTGGTGAATATGCAGCTGAGTATACTGATGTAACGTTACAGCTTTATTACAGGTTGAAATATGAGCTTGGCAAAATGAATTTGCTTAAGCTTTGTAATGAAATTGAATTTCCTCTGATAAAAGTCCTCTCAGAAATGGAATTCGAAGGATTCAAAGTTGATGAAAAAATATTAGCTCTGATAAATAAAGAGACGGAAAAATTAATTGCCGAATTTGAAGAGAAAATTTATAAATCGGCTGGAGAGAAATTTAACATAAATTCAACTCAGCAGCTTGCTGACATTCTGTTTAAAAAGCTAAATCTTACTCCGCTCAGAAAAACCAAAACCGGTTTTTCAACTGATGTAAAAGTCCTGGAAGAGCTGAAATATCAGCACGAAATAGCTGCCCTCTTAGTTGATTACAGAATTTTAACTAAGCTTAAATCAACTTACCTTGATGGATTGAAAAAAGCCATTAATCCCAAAACAAAAAGGGTTCATACCGTATTCAACCAGGTTGCATCGGCAACCGGAAGACTCTCAAGCAATGATCCCAATCTTCAAAATATTCCAATCCGAACGGATGTGGGCAGAAGCTTAAGAAAAGCATTCAAACCGCGAGACAACACTTATGTTATAATGTCTGCTGATTATTCACAGATTGAGCTGCGCATTATGGCTCATTATGCGAACGATGAAAATATGATCAATGCGTTCAAAAGAAATCACGATATCCATACCGAAACTTCTATGAGAATTTTTAACCTGCATTCCAAAAATGATGTCACAGCGGGAATGAGACGAAAAGCTAAGGAAGTAAATTTCGGAATAATTTACGGAATTGGAGCGTTTGGTCTTGCAAGCAGGCTGGAGATAAGAAATTCCGAAGCAAAGGATATTATTGAAAGATATTTCAGGGAATATCCTAAAGTAAGAGAATACATGGACAGAACCAAGCAATTTGCTCACAACAACGGTTACGTTGAAACTCTCATGGGACGTAGAAGATATCTCATGCAGATTAATAATCAAAATGCTTCTGCCAGGGCAGAAGATGAAAGAGCAGCGATTAATATGCCCATTCAGGGAACAGCTGCAGATATGATTAAAATAGCAATGGTAAATATTTTTAATGAGTTTGAAAAAAACAAATTGAAAACTAAAATGATTCTGCAGGTACATGACGAGCTTGTATTTGAAGCAAAGAGGGACGAAGTAGTGAAGGTAAAAAAAATTGTTATAGATAAAATGAAGAATGCAATTCAGCTGTCAGTCCCTATAGAAGTTGAAGTAGGCGTGGGAGAAAGCTGGTTTGAAGCACATTAAATAAAAGCTTAAGCAAAAAAGAAAAATAAAGAATTTATGATTATTGTTACTGGTGGCACCGGCTTTATCGGAAGCGCTTTGATCTGGAGACTTAATCAGCTCGGTATAGATGAAATTATTATTGTAGATGAGTTCGGGGAAAATGAAAAATGGAAGAACCTGATTCAATTAAAATTTGCAGATGTTTTCGATAAAGAAGATTTCGGGCATATGATTTCCGCTGATTTTCTAAAGAACTTTGAAATTGATACAATATTTCACATGGGCGCATGCAGTTCTACAACCGAAAAAAACTTTGATTACCTTTTGAGAAATAATTATGAATACACAAAATTCCTGTGTGAAAAAGCTCTGGAAAATAATATCAGGTTTATCTATGCATCTTCGGCAGCAACTTATGGTGACGGCTCTAACGGATATGAAGACGACGAAAGCAAGCTTCAAACTTTAAGGCCGCTCAACGCGTATGGCTATTCAAAACATATGTTTGATCTTTGGGCGCTAAGAAGTAAAATCTTTGACAGGATAGTAGGATTAAAATATTTTAATGTTTTTGGGCCAAACGAATATCACAAAGAAGACATGCGCAGTGTTGTTAACAAGTGTTTTAAGCAGGTTAAAGAAACCGGAAAGGCAGGGTTATTCAAATCTGCAAATCCTGAATTTAATGATGGTGAACAAAGCAGGGATTTTTTATATATAAAAGATGCAGTGGATATGACATTATATTTCTGGCAGAATAAAATTACAAGCGGAATTTATAATATCGGCACGGGAACATCTGTGAGCTTTAACCAATTTATAAAACCAATATTCAAATCTCTTGACGTCAGGGAAAACATCGAATATTTTGATATGCCTGAAATTTTAAAAGAGAAATATCAATATTATACAAGAGCGGATATTTCAAAATTAAGAGGCGCCGGGTATAAAAATGAGTGTATGAAAATAGAGGATGCTGTTTCAGACTATGTTGGAAACTATCTTAATACTGACAACCCTTTTTTAAATAATTAGAGATATAATAATTAATATCAATATGAAGTACATTCTGCTTTTGCTGATTTATTTAGTAACTTCGACTTATTCTTTTTCTCAGGAACTGCCGAACTATCTTACGGAAAAAGAGAAACTAATTTACAAAACTTACCAGCCTCCGTTCATAAATTATGATGATATAAATCCTCCCCCCACTCCGGTCAGAACGATGGCTGAATGGGAAGAAGTACAGGGAATTATTGTTACCTGGACTTCTTATAATTCAATTTTAAGGCAAATCATAGATTATGCTCAGGATGAAGGACTCGTCTATATTGTCTGCTTGGATTCAAATTCTGTCAAATCTTATCTAACAAGCGGAGGAGTTCCGTTAATAAATTTAAAGTTTATTCTGACAAGCTTTAATTCAGTGTGGTGCAGGGATTACGGACCATGGGCAGTTTACTCTGGTGTTTCAGACAGCCTGAAATTAATTGACTGGATATATAACAGGCCGCGACCATTAGATGATGCAGTTTCCGTAGCATTTGCAAATTTTATTAACGTTCCGCTTTATCAAACAACTGCGAGTCCTTACAATCTTACAGCAACGGGTGGTAATTTTATGGTTGACGGTAATGGAACGGGCTTTTCTTCAAAATTAATTCTGAATGAAAATTCAGGACTTACCGAATCCCAGGTTAACAATATTATGAGACTGTACATGGGAGTGAACAGGTATATAAAAATGGAAACTCTGCCTAACGACGAGATTCATCATATAGACATGCACATGAAGCTTATTGATGAAGAAACAATTCTTGTAGGTCAATATCCAACAGGAGTTGCAGACGGACCCCAGATAGAATCGAATATTCAATACATAACAAATAATTTCTTAACCTGTTATGGAAGGCCATATAAAATTGTAAGAATTCCGATGCCGCCAAACGCATCCGGTCAATATCCACCGACTGCTAATTATTTTACTTACACAAATTCTGTATTTATTAATAAAACTGTAATTGTCCCAATTTATGGTCTCGCACAGGATACAACAGCGTTGAGAATATATAGAGAAAATTTACCCGGTTACAGGATTGAATCTATCAATTGCACTTCCATGATTACAGCTCTTGGAGCAATCCACTGTATCACTAAAGAGATTGGAGTTAATGAACCGGTATTCATTTCTCATGCTAAGCTTTTGAATACTAATGTCACAACAGCTCCGTACGAAGTCAGATCATATATTAAATCCAAATCAGGTATTTCTTTAGCGAAGGTATATTGGAGGACAGATTCTACTCAGGCTTACAACCCTGTCAACACGACACAAGCCCTGGATACATTCCGCGCATCAATACCGGCACAAACATTAGGGACAAAAATATATTATTACATTTCTGCAGCATCTAATTCAGGAAGGACTGTTACAAAGCCTATCACCGCTCCTGAAGGATATTATAAATTTGTCATTGATAATTCCACATCAGTTTCAGAAAACACAACCAGACCTGATAGAATAGTCTTGTATCAAAATTATCCTAATCCGTTTAATCCGAATACGATTATTAGATACCAGATTTCAAATCCAAAATTTGTTTCAATAAAGATTTACGATCTTTCGGGTAAAGAAGTAAAGACATTGGTAAATGGAAAGCAAAATACAGGTAGTTATGAAATAGAATTTGACGGGAGCAGTTTCGCAAGTGGAATTTATTTCTATAAATTAACTGCTGACAATTTTGAAGAAACAAAAAGGATGATTCTGTTGAAATGATTTCTACTTAATATTATATACGAATTCCTTTGGCTCTGCCATACCTTTGATTTCAACCCTTAACCCCGTTGGAGCATTTACATTGTTCACTACAAAATCTATTGTATTGATTCCTCCGGTATACCCCGACTTGATTTCAAAAGGAAACATTCCGTAATATGCCTCAATTGGAGTTATATAGCCGGTGCTGTTCCCATTAATCAAAATATCAACTCCATTATTATCACTTGACCATAATCCTCTGATTATAGCAGTCTCAGGTTTAAACTTGCTCAGGTCAAATCTGATTCTGTATATATATACACCAACTTCATTAAACTTTCCGGCATCGGTCCGCGGAGCTATCCACTTGGACAGTTCATTATTCGGAAACCACCTTTCCATAGGAAAGCCTGTTGATAAAGATACCTTTGCTTCAGGTCCGGGATAATTTACATCGGCGCTGGACATCAACATATAATGCATGTCGGTTGATCCATCAGAAAGAATATATCTCTGATTATCTACACCGGTATTATACAGATCTGGTATTGGAATAAGATCGGCTGAATAAATTCCATGAGTGGAAAATAAAACTAAAAAGAAAAGAATAAATTTCATATAAATTTTAATGTAAAGTTAGCAATCTGAAAAAAAATATTTGGCAATTAAAACTTCCTTTATAAGATGCAAGGTTTTGATATAAGTTTAACTGTAAAAATTCATTTTTAGCTTTTTTAGTTTCCCGCATGCACTTTCACTTTCGCTCCAAGTTAATTTCACAAAACTATTTATTTACAATTTGACACGCCACCGAATTTACTATAATTTTGAAAGGTTTACAAATCACATAAATATTTTTATAAGAAAGGAGAAGAGATGATAAGAGAACCACCTCGAAATATCGTTTAAAAAAGATATAATAATTTTTGAAAAGATTTACAGTGTTCCGATTAACATCATTTGATAACCTTTTAAATTTAAATATTATGATAAAATTAACATTAGCGATACTATGGCTTGCAGTTATAAATCTTCCAAAGTTACAAATGTTTGACGCCAATATTTCCAATGAATCAGGACGATCCGGCTCAGGAAATACTTCAGTAACGCGGCAAAGTGCCGCACAGGCTTGCGATTTGCAAATTATTGATCCGCCTCCGACACCTTTTCCAATCCTTTTTGTCCATGATGGTGATAGATTTTACTATCAGAACAACTTTCTCCACGGTCTACCGCCTATTGGTAATCAGGAACAGGATATTGAGGACAATTATCTGATTGATCCCGCTCCTTATGTTTCACCTGAAGACAGCACTATTAGTTTTGTGATTAAAGAAAATAGTCTGGGTAGCTGTACTTTTGACCAATTTAGTTTAATAGCAGTTGATCATTCAAAAGAATCAACTGTAGGAGTTACGGATAAAGGTGTTATTGTCTTATACTATAATAAACAATTGATTTCTCCTAAATACGCAGAAAAGTCAGGGATTGACGTAACACAGGAACTGTCATTTGATTCATCTTTTAGTAAGACAGTTAAGGGAGAAGAGAAGGAGCATTTATTTGTGCAGTATTCTAACAATGAAAAAGTTACAGGTGCCAATTTGGCGCTGATTTTTGATCCTTCTCAAAGAGGAATAGATCCATGTGCCACTTGCTCTAAAGATTATGCCGGATATTTATTTGTTAATGGAAGAGGTGGTAATTCCGAAGGTAAAGAGCTGCAGTTTACAAGCAGGTTGGAAAGATCTGTAAATATATTGCCTGTATCATCAAATGAAAAAATTTCAAATGTTGATATTTGGTGGAAACATGAATTTGATCTTTCATATTTTGTAGTGGCTTCATTAGACTATAGCGGATTTACAAAAGAACCGCTTACTTTTCTTAAGGCAGAAAATTCACGGGATGGTGATATTCTAAAATCTTTATATTACAGAGACAGTATATATTCCAGTCTTGATAGTACATCTTTTATTACACTTTTGTTTAAGAATTCGGCAAGATTTCTTCCGAAAGATTCGAAAAGAGATTATGTATTAAGTGTAAAAGGTCGTACCTTACTGCCTTCTTTTAATGCTCAGCGTAAATTTCAAGACAATCAAACTGTATTAGAAAAGCAATCGTCATATAAATTTAAACTTTTTTCAAATTTTCCCAATCCTTTTAATCCTGTAACTAAAATTAACTATGAATTGCCGGCTTCTGCCCTCAGTTCAGGTTCAGAAAAAAACGTGACATTAAAAGTATATAACCTTATAGGGGAGGAAGTAGCGGTTTTGATTAATGAGAAACAAAATCCGGGAAAGCATTCTATAACTTTTGACGGTAGTAATTATCCATCAGGTATTTATTTCTACAAATTGCAGTTGGGAGAATATCAACAGATTAGTAAAATGATTTTATTGAAATAAGGACATTTGTCCTACAGGTGTAAATCGAATTAAAAACAATTTGTAATATTGGTCCGCTTTGATCTAAAGCGGACCTGTTTTTTTGTCTATTTTCATTTTTTTAATTTCTTTTTAATTCAACTTCTATCTGTCATTCCGGCAATCATTTGGTCAAATCCAATCAAACTGAATTCAATTTTTTATCAATGTCGCATCAGTCTTTGTGAGGAGTCGGTGTTCTTCCGACGACGAAGCAATCTCTGCTCACACTACCTGTCATTCCGGCAATCTTTAGGCTCGGGTCTGTCAAAAATCATCATGTTTCAATATCCCACAAAACCGCTACTGGTAAGCCTCTGTGCAGTTGTGTTTATTCCTCCACTTTTAGAAACAAGAAATAATTTCCTTTGACAAATAGAATAAAACCCGGTAATTTTGTATAGGTATTTAAGAATGTAATGAGAACAGTATGAGTTAATCACTGAAGCCAAGCTCTTTTAAATTATGAATTGTGATACATTTTTGTCATTCTCCTCACGGTAAAAGAAGTAATGACAGCCCTCCCGAATCAGGATTTTAAATAAAATTGGGAAAACAATTTTGAAAACATATTAGACCTTATACAAAATAAAGAAACACAACACGTGAACAAAGAAACGTTGCAACAGAACAAAGAAACGTTGCAACAGAACAAAGAAACGTTGCAACAGAACAAAGAAACGTTGCAACAGAACAAAGAAACGTTGCAACAGAACGAAGAAACGTTGCAACAGAACAAAGAAACGTTGC
>JBBSDT010000039.1:0-14769 GCA_038240405.1 Ignavibacteria bacterium | reverse complement strand
AAGACCTGCATTCGGATGTGCGCTAACATAAAGCTCTGATTTTTCAGAAAGGTTTGAAATATGCGGGCGAAGCTGTTTTGCTCCGAGTGCGCAATTGAATCCTATACTGAGCAGTTCAGGATTGGAGACTGAATACAAGAATGCCTCGTCTGTTTGTCCCGATAGAGTTCTGCCGCTGGCATCTGTAATAGTCCCTGAAACCATTACCGGTAATTTTTTCCTGGTATCCTGAAAAAGCTTCTGGATTGCAAACAAAGCTGCTTTTGCATTAAGCGTATCGAATATTGTTTCAACGAGTAATATATCAACTCCGCCATCCATCAGTCCCTTTGCCTGCTCATAGTATGAATCTTTAAGCTCGTCGAAAGTAACAGCCCTGAAGCCTGCATCGTTTACATCAGGCGATAAAGAAGCTGTCCTGTTGGTCGGACCTATCGAACCCGCGACAAACCTGGGCTTATCCGGTTCTTTCTTGGTGAATTCATCCGCGACTTCCCTTGCTAATTTCGCAGACTGAAGATTCATTTCATATACATAATCCTGTAGGTCATAATCAGATTGGGCAATGCTTGTAGAGGTAAACGTATTAGTCTCTGCAATGTCAGCGCCAGCTTCGAAGTATTTGGAATGTATTTCCTTGATTATATCAGGCCTTGTAAGCGAAAGCAGGTCATTGTCGCCCTTCAGCAAATGCGAATGGTTCTTAAATCTTTCACCTCGGAAGTCTTCCTCTTCGAGCTTATATCTCTGGATCATTGTTCCCATCGCTCCGTCAAGGACAAGAATTCTCTTCTTAAGTATTTGTTTTATATCAGTCATATATTTTATTATTACTCCACACAAATGAAATGAAAATAAAATTATTTATTGTCATTCCCCTTTATAAATTTCAGTTCTTAATTCTTCCGGCTGAAAAAATCCATAAAAAAAAATCTCTTCCAATAAAAGCAGGAAGAGATTCAATATTTTTTTTGAAACATTTAATATTTAGCCTTCCAACTCATCTCTTCCCGCCCGCGGCAGGATAGGAATTGGCACCTTTCATCCTTCGTAAAAAAATATTCCGGAAGACGGTTGCCAAGGTTTCACAGGGCCTAATCCCTCCACCTTTCTCCATAAGTCAGAATAAGTAAGAACTATTTTTATTCGCTTACAATATAACCTGAATGCATTTGATATTCAATTGACAATAAAGCGACACCTTGCTCCTTGTCATTCCGGCAATCTTTAGGCCGGTATCCAATCAGCTCTTATTTTGTAATTTCGGTAAATGACTTTGTTGTTTTTACTGTTCTCGCTGAGTCTCCTCACTGTAACATTCGAAGTTAATATTATATGAAATGAGGGACTCAGCCAGTGCTATTTTAAAAAAATATAAATTATGAATTAAAAAAAGTTTGAACTTCCAAGTGATATTAGGTTGTGTTCCCCTTAAGTCCGAATCCTGCTCATTGTCATTCCGGCAATCTTTAGGCCGGAATCCAATCAGCTTTTATTTTGTAATTTCGGTAAATGACTTTGTTGTTTTCGCTGAGATATTCCGATTGGTTACGAATCTTAAAGAGGGAATCTAATTAGGATATATGAATAGTTAAAAAATCAATTTAATTTTAATTTTGAATATAGATATTCTTGCTTTTTTTCAGTAAGATATAATTCATAAATTTTATTTTTTCTTAACTCTAATACCATCTCTCTATCATCGGTTAAAACTAAACATTTTTCCTGGATTGATAAATCAATTATTGTAGAATCAGTATAACCTAACTTTGGGAAAAAGGACAACTTTAGTATAACATTCTTGTTTTTATATTCTTCCTGAAAAAATTCAAGAATGGATATCAATTTTCTAAAATAATTAGAGTAATTCTTATCAGAAGGATTCAAATGATTTGTCACTTCGGATATAATTCCCGGGGTTAAATATATAACTTTTGCTTTACCGGCTATGAAATTAACAAAATTATAATCATGCTTATCATACCTACCGAGCTTTTTATGACCCGAAATTAAATTAATATTATATCGACCAACTATTAAAAGAATAAGTAAGTTCGTATCTATTATTAATTTTTTTCCAATTTGCTTTTTAATAACTTCTTCTATACTCATAATCTGTAAGTTTCATTGAATGTACTTCATTGGCAATTTTGTTAATCTTAAAAATTTTGTAGGTTCGGGTATTGTCTTCAAAAATATTTTCTAAAGTAATATCGTCATAACTTAATGTAATTAACCAAAATTTATTATCTTCTGTTTGATCAATTTCTTCAAGTTTAATATTAAGCGGTTCCTTCAAATCTAAAACTTCTTTTAGATAATTAACTGAAGCTTTAATCGCTTCTTTTCTTGAGTCTTGTTTCGAATCATTCATATTGTTTGCTTATAATGTTCCAATTTAAATTAATTATTGTTCTAATAAATTAGTAAATAGTTACTGCTTCATTCATAATTAAAAATAAATTTTTAATACAATTTATTCAAATCATAAAACAAAATAGCAACCACTGTTAGTTGTTTTCGCAGAGTTTTTCCGATTTACTCTATAACGCAAATGAGATCCAAATTCTAACATCGGGAAGCACTGCGGGAAGTTGAAAGTTCTGAGGAAAAGGACACTCGCAAAGACAGCCAATGCACCAAAAAAAAATCCTCTGCAAAATAAAGCTATGCAGAGGACTAATTAAAGGAAGAACAAATATGAAAGAACATTTGCCGGTTGGCACCGGCTGACAACAATATAGAATGATTATCTCCGGAATATAAGTCATTTTTTTAAGGATTTTTATTTTCATAAAATATTGTATACAAAATGGGGGGAATTAGAAATAGCTGTTTTTAGATAGATTTTGACGATATAATCCCGGAATAATAAAAACCGGGTCTCCGTGCACCAGGAGACCCGGGAGTTTGGTGTACTTCATGTACCTTCCGGATGCTCTTCTATGAAAGAATCCTTTAGGTACTCGTTATTTTTCAGGTGGTACGTTCGTACCTGCCGACGTAGAATTGTCCGTTGGCTTTTCTTGTGTTACCTTTTTTTGCGTATCCGGTGGTAAAGCGCTGTTCAGGTTTACCGGTGTTTCTTGTGGTTGCACCGGAATAGTTTTATGTCTTACTCCGGTAATTCGTACAATTCTTGCACTTTTGTAGCCGTTATAGAATTGTAAATTGGTTTCCCTGAACCTTACAGCTAACTTATCAATTGTTTTCAATATACTATCAGCTTCTTTAAATAATACTGACAGTGCTTTTGAAGCACTTGACCTTGTTGCTACAGCACTTTCCTTTTCACCTAATGCTTTCACATAATTGGTGATCTTCACTTCCAGGGCTGTTAACATTTCCGGTGTTACCCCAAACTGCTCAAGTGAATCAATATTTGCCTGAGTGAGGTCTCTCAAGGAATTAAGGGTTATCGGTAATTCAGAATCCCTTATTTTGTTTAGCCTGGCGGTTGTAAAGTTGGATTTCGCCATTAAAGAGATATTATCAGACTTTTTGGCGAATGAGAAAAGGGCACCTGCAATTGTTATTGCAAACGAAGTGACAGCTTTTCTTGTTGCTTCCTTCGTTTTGGTTTTCCCTTTGGACGCATTCATCCTCTGGTCTTCTTTTGCATGAATGAGGTTTTTCTTCTCAATCAATGCATTTTGGTTTTGCACAAGCTCTGCGACGTCTGAAATTACAGCCTGATTTTCACTTAAAAAAGTGTTGACTGCTTCTAGCATTGTGAGCCTGTTTTCTTGACTGTGTATCATTGTGTTACTCCTTTCTAACTGCTTTCGCAGTTGTTTTTTAGTTTGTGAATGTTGTTTCTTGTTTTCCCTTTGCAAAGGATTTTTTAAATTCTCTTTTTTTTATGTTGTAAAATGTTTTAATTTCACTTCCTTTTAATGTGACATATTTTTCAATTTGCCTTTATTTCTTACTGAGTGTCTTCATTATTTGTGCTTTTGTATTCTTCGCAATTATGTTTCACTTTTTTTCAACAGTGTCCTGGTCTTTCGCACAAGCCTTCAGGTTCTTCGCACACCCTTCACATTATTTTTCCTGGCGGCCGCATGATTTTTCTTCGAAGCTAGTTCATAAAACTTTACCTACACACTTCATAATTCTACGGTGCCACTTCTCCGCGATACGCTCTGATCGTTTCGCACAAACTTTTGGGGATTTTTCTGTCCCTTCTTGTGACATAATTTTCAGTAACGATCGCTTTATTTTCATGTCTGAGAGCTTAGGCATCCGAACTGATAGCTTAATTCTTTGATTCCATGTTATTTCCTCAGGATTTGATTTCATTCTTTTAAGAATTTAACTCTTTGTTCCATACGTTCAATTCTTAGTTTTTACATTCCAATTCTTTATTCTATTCTCAGAACAATTAAATATAAAACCTGAAATCTAAGTTTTAACCTCTTATGTGTTTATTCCGCTTTCTCAGCTCAAATTTTAAATAGCTGTTCATTTTATTCTGAATAATCCATGTTTCAAATTCGGTTTCTGTCATTTCCGCTATTGTTTAAGAACTTTAAATCTCCTTTCTGTTTCTCTTATACAAAATTATGGCATTTTCATACTCAATGTCAACTGGTAAAATTTCAGGTTCGTGAAAATAAATTTTAAAAAAGCTTGTAGAAGCTTATCCGAAGCCAATTTACAGAAAGCAGTAAAGTTTCGATTTTATTTTAAGATTTTTTTATTTTGAGGGGAAAATGTGGGTTTCAAACCGATGTATGTTATTTTGCGGGTTATATACAAGATGTTATTTTATCTTAAATTTGTCATTCCGCAATCTTTAGGACCGCTTCGTCGGGCGGGATGGTATCAGCCGGAATCCTGCTTTGGAAAAAACAAGGGCTATAATAGCAAATTTTCAAATCAATATCCTTTGAATGGATTTAGAGCTTAAAATTCAATAATAGAACTGAAATCCAGATAGTTCAAAGAGCTTCTAATTGCCACGACCTTTAGGTCGTGGACAACAATTGAATTGGGATTGGCTTTAGTCAAAATATTTTTTTGATTTTCATAACATGATCCAGTTATTATGTCGGCTAAAGCCAGGCTTTCTCATTCTTTACCCACGCACTAAAGCGTATGGCAATTGGTAAATTAAAGAAAAGAGAGATTGCTTCGTCGTCCGAAAGAGCACACCTCCTCCAAAGACAGATGAAAAGGTAAAAGTGCTTAGTAGATAACTCAAAAAGTTGAATTTGGACTGATTGGATTCCCGCCTAAAGATTGCGGGAATGACAGGTAGCTGGGGGACACAGGTAAATGAGAGTTGCATTTTAGTTCTTACGATTTCAAGAACTTCTTTTGAAGCTCTTCTGCTTCTTTTTTTGAACCTGCTTCGGTGATTATTCTGATGATGGGTTCGGTGTTGGATTTTCTCATATGCACCCAGTAGTTTTTAAAATCAATTTTTAATCCGTCTGCCTCAGATATATTTATAACATCTTTTCCGGCGGAATATTTTTTCTTAAACTCTTTCAGAACCTTATCGGGATCTCCTGAAATATTTATTTTTGATTTGGATATAAAATACTGGGGTAAAGCTTTTTTATATTCGCTTAAGCTGTTCCCATAGTCAACGAGCTCATTCAATATTAAAACAATTCCGGCAAGTGAATCTCTCCCAAAATGCAGTTCAGGATAAATCACGCCTCCGCTTCCTTCCCCGCCTATTATTGAATGATTTTTTTTCATTTCCCCGACGACATTTATTTCTCCTACAGGACTTCTGAATACTTTAGCGTTATATTTTTTTGCAATATCATCAACTGAACGCGTGGTTGAAAGATTGACAGTTACATTCCTGTTGCGGTTAGCGCTCTGTCTTACTACAAAGTTTATGGCGGTTGTGATAGTATTTTCCTCCCCAAATGGCTCACCTTCATCTGTGATAAGAACAAGCCTGTCTGCGTCAGGATCTACTGCAATCCCGATATCAGCATTATTTTTTCTGACAGCCTGCATCAGAAGTTTAAGATTTTGAGGAACCGGCTCCGGAGTATGCGGGAATATTCCGCTCATATCGCAGAATTGTGTAATAACTTTACATCCTAATTCTTTCAGCAGCATTGGAACTATCATAGAACCGGAAGCATTCACTGCGTCTACAACAACTTTAAATTTTCTTTTCCTGATTTTATCAAGCTTCAGTATTTTCAGACTTAATACTTTTTCGACATGTCTCTCAATCCAGCTGTTGTCAGTCTTTATTGGAATAATACTGTTTACATTTGCATAACTGAATTTTCCTGTCTCCGATAATTTTAGTAGTTTTTTTACTTGCTGAGCATCCAGAAACGTTCCGTTTGCATTCAGAAATTTCAGACCGTTCCATTCCTGTGGGTTATGCGAAGCTGTTACCGATACACCGCCGCAGCATTTCAGTTCCTCAGTTGCGATTTGTACTGTCGGTGTGGGCGCTATGCCAATATCTATTACTTCGAATCCCGATAAAGCCAGATTGCCGGAAACGATATTTTGAATGATATCTCCATGGAGTCTGCCATCCCTTCCTATGACTAGCTTGTTCCTGTTTTTGCCGGATGCATGTTTGCAAAGCTCTGCAAAAGCAGAAGTGAATTTAATAATGTTCTGTGGAGTAAGGCTGTCGCCGTAAATTCCTCTAATGCCGGATACTGATGCGATTATTTCAGACAAGGGTTATTTACTTGATTAAATTAGTATAATAGTTCTTTCAAACCTGCTACTCAGTTTCTCTCAGAAAGTTGTTCTAATCAAACTGTCCTTGCAAGGAGTTCTCAATCCCCCTCCAAAAAAAAGGGGGAGGTCCTGCTATTTTAACTGATAAAATTTTATTCTATCGATCTCGTACTTCGGGACTAAAAAACTTAGATACTATTTGCTACCAATATAAAGTCCCTCCGGGACTAAAAACTTTTTCTTTCAAAGGACAAACTTTTTTGTTGTACGTCAATTATCTCGTAGGGATAAGATATTGGTAGCATTAAGCAAAGTCAGAATATTATATCACGACAAAACTATTTCCTTTTCAAGTTCTTCCAATTGCTCTAATGTATTTATCCCTGTAATCTCAATTACGTTTTTCACAGGATATGCACCTATTCTTTTATTTATGCTCTTAAAATACCGGAATACATCGGTCAGATAGTATTCACCCTGGACGTTGTCTGTCTTCAATGTTTTCAAAGCATCAAAGAGAATTTTGCTGTCAATTATATAAATACCTGAATTAATTTCTTTACATTTCTTTTCCTGTTCATTACAATCCTTCTCCTCGCGTATGTCATAAAAATCTCCGCTATCTTTTCTCAATATCCTGCCATATCCGCCGGGATCGGAGAATATTGCCGAAATAAGGCTCGCATCGAATTTGTTTTCATTATGAAATCTTATGAAATCATTTACCGTTTCATATTTAAGCATTGGCACATCCCCTGACAGTATTAAAACGTCGCCGTCGAAATTTCCGAGATAATCTTTAGTCTGCATTACAGCATGCCCCGTTCCCAGCTGCTCATCCTGATGCGCAAATTTTATGTTTGCCGATTTTTCCGGATATTGTTCTTTCAGAAAATTAATTACCGCCTGTTTCTGATGACCGACCACCGGAATTATCATTAAGGAATTTATCTTAAGAGCTAGGTCAATTACATATTGTATCATGGGTTTTCCTTTTAATTCATACATAACTTTTGACCTGTCAGGATTCTTCATTCTCTTTCCTTTCCCTGCGGCAAGTATGATAGTGGTAAGCTTCTTATCCATTTTGTCCGTTTTATCTTTTTTGTACAAGGAAAATTTATAAAAAAAAAATCCCGCTGCCTGGGCGGGATAATAATTTTTCCTATTTAGAATTTTTTTTAATCTTCTACGAGAGCAAGTGCATTCTTCTCATTCGTAACCATATTTCTTTTGTCAACAAATACTATCCTCGGCTGGAAGTCTTCAAGTTCATGATCCTCAAACTGTCCGTAAGTTATAATTATGATTATATCACCAACAGCTGCAAGTCTTGAGGCAGGACCGTTAAGACAAACAACACCCGAATATCTTTCACCGGGTATTAAATATGTTTCAAATCTTGCTCCGTTATTTACATTGACAATCTGTATCTGTTCAAAGGGAAGCATATTAGCGGCATCCATTAACTCAACATCCAGCGTCAGGCTCCCTATATAATTTAATTCCGCCTGTGTGACTGTTGCCCTGTGAACTTTAGACTTACACATTGTTCTTTTCATGGTATGTTATCTTTAGTAGATTTTATTTTTTAAATGAAATGTTGTCGATCAGCCTTACATCTCCGGCCTTTGCAGATAATGAAATCAAAATATTCCCCTGATAGTTCCCTATGTCTTTTAACTCCTCAAGTCTTTCAGTATCTGTAATTTCATAATACTCCAGCTTAAATCCGGGAGCCTTTTCGCTGATTACCCTACAAATATACCCCTTTATCTCATTTGAATCAATTACATTTTCTTTCATTATTAATCTTTTCCCCTCATTTAGCACAAAAAACAGCGCTGAAGCTAAATCTTTATCCTCCCGGCTCAAATAACTGTTTCTTGAACTCATTGCAAGACCGCTGTTTTCCCTGATTGTTTCACAAATGACTACTTCGATATCATAATTCAGATCTGTAATTAACTTATTGATAATTACATTCTGTTGTGCATCCTTCTGTCCAAGGTATAAACTAACCGGCTTTACAGCATTCAGTAATTTTGCTACAATTGTCGCTACGCCATTAAAGTGTCCGGGCCTGAATTTTCCCTCAAGCTTTTCAGAAATCTCCTTAACGGTTAGGCTTACATATTGATTATCTCCATACATCTCCTTTATTTCAGGATTAAAAATATAATCGGCGCCTGCTTCTTCACATACCTTATAGTCTCTTGCAAAATCCCGCGGATATTTATCAAAATCTTCGTTCTTCCCGAATTGAGCAGGATTGACAAATATACTTACCACCAGGATCTCATTTTCCTTTTTTGCCCTGTTCATCAGCGAGCTATGTCCCGCATGAAGATATCCCATAGTAGGAACGAGTCCAACTTTTTTACCAATGCATTTGTAATAATCAGAAATATTCTGAATCGCAGAAATTTCTTTTATTACTTTCATTGAAAATTAATTAAGTATCAGGTTGAGAGTTTGTGAGAGCTTTTCTTTCATATCCTTGCGGCTGACTATAAAATCAATAAATCCGTGTTCAAGCAGAAATTCCGATCTCTGGAATCCCTCCGGAAGGTCTTTACCTGTGGCTTGTTTGATAACTCTGGGTCCTGCAAATGCAATGAGTGCATTGGGCTCGGCTATATTCAGGTCTCCCAGCATCGAGAACGAAGCTGTAGATCCACCTGTAGTTGGATTGGTTAAAATTGATATGTAGGGAATTTTTTCTTCATCAAGCTGTGCCAGCTTGGAACTGGTCTTGGCAAGCTGCATCAGCGAAATGGCGCCTTCCATCATTCTTGCCCCGCCGCTTGAAGAAATAATTATTAAAGGATCTTTTGTTTTTATGGACTTGTCAATAGCTCTGCTGATCTTTTCGCCAACTACACTTCCCATGCTGCCCCCTATGAAGCCAAAATCCATACATCCCATGACAACTGCTATATTATTAATTTTTCCCGTGCCTGTTCTGATTGCATCATACAGATCAGTACTTTTCATTGTGTCTTCCAGGCGCCTCTTATACGGCTTTGTATCTTCAAAATTTAGCGGATCAACAGAACGGATTTTCCTGTCCATCTCTTTAAAAGAACCTTCATCTAAAAGTATTTTAAAATATTCCTCGCTGCCGATTCTGAAATGATGATCACATTTAATACATAAATACATGTTAGATTCCCATTGCACCTTGTGCATCATCTCAGCACATTCAGGACATTTTATCCAGGTGCCGTCAGGAACATCCTTTTTCTGTGTGTCTGAAGAAATATTTTCCTTCGACCTCTTAAACCACGCCATGATTTTTTTTGTATTCTAAAATATATAACATTCTTTCCAAAATAAAATCAAATTTTAGGAATAAACTCGTTCATATAGAAAGGCTCGGATGTCTTATAATTATCCAGACTGTTTTCTTCTATTCGCTCAATGGTTAATTCATATTGCGAATCCATACTTGAAATTCCTGATTTATTAATCAGCTTGCTTCCAAGATCAGAAGATATTAATTCGCTGTCTCCTCTGAAAACATAAACACCTTCATTCTCTTCTAGAATATTTGATAATAATTCAATTTGATATTCCGAGATTCTTTTAAGTTTCAAATCTTTAAAAATATATTCAGCAAAGTAAAATTCCTTTGTTTTAGAGTTTGAGGAAATTAGCGGTATCGTTTTGTTTTCGGACTTATGTGAATTGGCGAGTATATCAAGCGTTGAGATTGCTATTAACGTGCTACCCACGCCAAAGCAAATTCCTTTTGCTATTGCTGAACCTATTCTTAATCCTGTAAAAGATCCCGGCCCGTTTGACAGGCTTACAAATTCGATTTCTTTAAAGCCTACCCCTTCTTCATCAAAAGCTGTCTTTATAAAGTAAATGAGCATATCAGCATTGTATTCAGGCTCAAGCTTTTTCCTGAAAGTAATTCCTGATCCGTCAGCATAACTAAATTCAATATCCTTCGATGAGCTGTCTATTAAAATTAATCCCAACTTCAGATAAATTTTAAAATTCTTTCATTCTCTTTTTCTCCATGCTCAAAATATACCTTCTTCAAATTACCCTTAAAATATTCATCTGCAAGTTCAGCCCATTCAATCAGGCATATGGAAGTATTGTTAACATAGCTTTCTATTCCTATATCCTTAAGCTCTTTAATACTTTTGATTCTGTATAAATCAAAATGATTAATGTTTATTAAGCTTTGATCCTGGTTAATCCCGCTGTATTCATTTACAATCACAAAGGTTGGACTATTCACTGTGTCAGTTACCTTAAAATAATTACATACACCCTTAACGAATTGTGTTTTCCCGGATCCAAGATGGCCAAATAATCCTGTAACTTCATTGACTTTCAGACTGGCTGCATAATTCATCCCAAAAAAAATAGTCTCTTTGGCTGAATAAGAAATTAATTCTTTTTGTCCGTTCAAGTATTGAATCGGTTTAGTCTATTTAGGATCCAGGTTGATAACCGGAAGTATCATTTCATCGATTGAAATTCCGCCGTGCTGAAAAGTGTCGTTGTACTGGTTAAGATATTTATGGTAATCTGTAGGATATACAAAATAAAAATCTTCCTTTGCTATAATATAATTTACCACTCCGTTTCTCTTCGGTAGCCTGTATTCAGTCGGATTCCTTACAAAGATCGCATTCCTCGAGTCAGACTTCACGTTTCTACCGCATTTGTACCGCAGGTTGGTTGAAGTTTCTTTATCACCTAAAGCCTTCACTCCATGAAGACATCTTATGCTGCCATGGTCGGTAGTTATTATTATTTTCACATCCTTTCTTGTAGACAGCTGACGCAGCATTCCAAAGAATGAAGAATGCTCGAACCAGGAAGCAGTCAGTGAACGGTACGCAGATTCATCCGGAGCTATTTCTTTTAAAATCGCATTGTCACTCCTTGAATGCGCAATCATATCTACAAAGTTAATTACAATCGCGTTCAGATGATTCTGACAGTATGACATTATTTTATTCTCAATTCCCCTGCCGAAATTTGAATCCATTATTTTTGTGTACTTAACTTCATTTCTTAATTTGATTCTTCTCCTCTCCAGGAGTTTCATCAGGAATTCCTTTTCATAATTGTTCTTGCTGTTTTCATCATCGTCATTTTTTTTCCAGAGTTCGGGATAATGAAATTCAATTTCCGAAGGAAATAATCCCGAAAAGATCGCATTCCTGCTGTATGGCGTCGCGGTAGGTAATATTGAATAGTGGTAAGATTTGGTAATCCTGAAATAATCATATAAATATTTTTCCATAACCATCCACTGATCCATCCTCATACAATCCACTACAAATAAAAATACGGATTTATCACTGTTAAGCTCCGGGATTACAAATTTATCTACTACTTCGTTCGAAAGCACAGGCTTGTCTGTCTTGGAATTTACCCATGTAAGATAATTTTTTTCGACATACTTGGAAAATTCTGTGTTACAATCTCTCTTCTGATCGAGAATAGTCTGCTTAAGACCAAGGTTCGGATGCTCATCCAGTTCAATTTCCCATTGTGTCATTTTCAAATGTATATCAATCCACTCTTCCCAATTCGGGCTGTCCATCATTGCCATCGAAATCTTATTAAACTCCTGAATATAGTCCTTGGAAACCTGGCTCCCCGTTAATCTCTTTGTCTCAAGCATTTTTTTACATACTAGAAGAAGCTGCGTGGGATTGACCGGTTTGATAAGATAGTCTGAAATCTTGTTGCCGATTGCATCTTCCATCAGGCTCTCAGTCTCATTCTTCGTCACCATGACAACAGGTAATGACGGCTTAATATCCTTGATCTCCAGCAACGTCTGTAATCCTCCCATTCCCGACATCATTTCATCCAGAAACACGAGGTCAAATTCATTATCTTTAATTAGATTTACACCATCTTCACCATTTGTTGCTTCCTTTACATTGTATCCTTTTTGCTTCAGAAACATAATATTCGATTTGAGCGATTCTATTTCATCATCTACCCATAGAATATTATTTCTATCTTTCGTACCTGCCAAAACTTCTGCATTTTGATGTTGCATTCTTATTTCCTTTCAGTTTTACTTCTTAGAAAAAAAGTAAAAGTAGCTCATGTTTTCTGAATTTTTGATTAATAAATCTGTATTGAACTTAACAATTAAATTGAAGGATTAAAAGTCATTCAACACTTTAATCTTGTTACCTTTTGTAAGTTGTTGTAAAAATTGTTTATTTAACCTGTAGAGAATTGTATTATCGTGAGTGTTTAATTATAAGCTATCTGTTTATACTGTTGTTTGGGAGAAAAGTTCTGTTATTGAAAATATTCTTATCCTCTTTGACTAATACAATAAATTTACTTAGAAAATTTCATTGAAGTACCCTTCGGCTAAGAGAATGCAGGATTAGTATGCTGAGGTTGTAATTTTATCAACCACTTCCTCAGATAGATTTTAAGAATGAGTTTATTTATTTTGTTGCAGATTTTTTTTCGACAGAAAAGCAGGGAATGACCAGAAAAGTAGGAAATGACAGAATTTTCTTTGCTTACGCAGAGTCTCTCTCACCTTTTAAATTTTAACTTACTATCAAACTATGAGCGGGAAATAGCGCCGGTAAGAAACCAAAAAATTACATTCTAATGAATTTGAATTTAGAATTTGTGGCAGACTCAACGAGAACGACGGATTAATTGCCACAACCTTTAGGTCGTGGATACGAATTAAGATATGCCGGCTTTAGCCGAAACATTTTATTATTTTTTAGCTGAAAACTTATCCCAGCTCCTTCACCTTTTCTGCCAGCCAGTCTCTTGCAATCACGTTCTTATTATTTTTAAGTCCGGATTTTAATTCGGATTCGAAGTCCTTATTTTCCTGCCTGCTCCTGACAAGCAAATTTATAAGTTTCAGAAACATAAGGTACCTGTCATAATGTATTGAGAGTACGTTCCGCCTTCTTTTTAAATAATGCCTGGTAGAATCGATCAATGATTCCAGAGCTTCAAATTCATTTTGCTCATAATAAATCTGCATAAGAGTTTCCTTTGCTTTCAAATAATAGTAAGAGTTTTGATAATTCACTTCATTCAAAAGCTTTAAGGATTGTTCATAATTTTTTTTCTTAAAATATATCAATGCTTTTATAAGGTTTATAGTATCCTCTTTATATTCCGGCATTAGTTTTAATTTATACCGTTCAAAAAACTTCTCTACCCATAGAATATTATTTAAGCTGAGTCCTACGTTTATTATGCTGATGAAATCAATATTCTGAATTGAATTCATATTTCTGTAAAAACCCTTCTTTTCAAAAGTTTTATAAATATCAAAATTCTTTTTCAGGTAAATGCTTTCTCCCATTGATACTTTATTAAATCCGTAATTTATCAGAGGAAAATATACCTGCTCGAGTTCCGAATGATTATATTTATTGATGCTTCTCAGAACAAAGCAATGGAGGGATGTAAAAAATTTCTCACTATCGTTTGCAGTCATCATCATAAGAATTAAATATTCGGAATAAATAACCGGATCACTTTTCTCGATCTCATGAAGATTTTCTTCAATGAACGAAATTATCTCTTTGGAAAACCTGATATCAAATGAAGTATTTCCAAGCACATGATACTTTCTGCTTATAAGAGAATTTATGAGATCCAGCTTTGCAGAGAAAAAATAATTATCAATTGAACAGGATATTACGGAGTAGTCGCTATCCAGATTAATCTCAATATTCTTTCCCTTATGAGAAATTAATGTGCGTTCATAATTAATTTTATTATTGTAATAATCATAATTTTTATTGAATTCATATTTGAATAGGTTTGAAAGTTCTTTTGAATTTGCACTTAAATTTTTTTCCAAATGTCTTTCCGAACAAAACGTCAGTAACAGATTTTTTTGATGAGTTGTACTTTTTTCAGCTTCTGTTATTGAAATAAATCTTTCACATAATTTCTTGAAATCCGATAAAAAAGATCTTACCTTCAAATCATTATATTCTTCACCCGGATTTATATACTGCCAAAGATTCTCTTTCGTAATATTTTCATAAGCAGATCCTGTTATTGCCTTTTCCAAAAAATCAAACAAGGAAATCAACTTTT
>JBBSDT010000038.1:0-14838 GCA_038240405.1 Ignavibacteria bacterium | reverse complement strand
GGAATAAACAATAGAACTGGCATCGACTTTTTCAATTGGTTTTCGGAAGAACTAATGAAAGATGAATTTTTTAGAAAAGATATACCATACTTAAGAGGGAAAAACGAGCTTGGAATTTATCTCAAACAGTACATTAATAAAGTAAAAAAAATATTCAGAAAAGAATTATTTACAGAATACATATCCAGTTATAATTCTAATGCTTTAACAAGACCAAGGTTTAGCCTTCCTTATAGTGTTTATAAGTCCAGCGTATTAGAAAATTACGCAATTTCACTTTCGGTTAGCCGGAATATTGCAATTACTGAAAATATAAAATCTGGAACAATTTCTTTTGTTGCAAAGGGAGTTGAATGGAAATTCTCAATTCTTGTAAAACCACTTTTTGATTTACTTTTTGAGAAAAGAAAGTGTTCAATTGCAGAAGCAAATGCTGTTTGTAAAAAAATTGATAAAAAAACATTTGATTTATTTATAAAAGAATTACTAGGAACAGGATTAGTATATCTGGATTAAGAATCATAGGTCATGAACATCCCCAAAATTGGATTAGGAACTTACAATCATACCAATCAAACCAAATTAATTAGTTATGCTATTCGATGCGGGTATAAACTAATTGATACTGCTCCAAATTATAATAACGGCAAATCACAAGAAAACATCTCAAAGGCACTTAATTCAAATCCTTTAAAGAAGAATGAAATTTTAATTTGTACTAAGGTCGGGTTTATTTCAAATAAATACGGAACAGATTTCTATCTAAACAAAAATCTAGTCCTCAAGACTGATTTGGTTAGGAATCATTGCTTGTCCCAAGCTTTTATTAAGTATGAAGTAGAAAATAATTTAAGGGAATTACAAAAAGAGACAATTGACATTTTATTTATTCATAATCCTGAGCAACAACTTGAAACCAAGAGTAAGAAAGATCTTATGCGTCAACTCTTTATAGCATTCGAAACTCTTGAACAATTTTGCTTGGAGGGCAAAATTAAATATTATGGAATATCATCATGGAGTGGATTTGAAACAAAACCCAACTCAGAAAGTTTTTCATTAAACGAAATTTATGATATAGCTTTTAAAGTAAATGGAAGAAGAAATAAATTCAAATTCATACAAACTCCCTTGAGTTTTGTCTATTATGACAAACTATATAATTGTGTTATAAATAACACTGGACTGTTAAAAGAGGCAAAAAAACTATCTATAAAAATCTTTGCTAATAGCCCATTACATAATGGTGAGTTGATAAAAATAATTAATGATGATTTTTTGGATCTGTTAAACGTTAAAAGTAAATCACTTGCTTGTTTGTTATTTTTAAAATCATTTAAGGAAATTGATACTATACTTATTGGAGCTAGCAATAAAAATCAAATTAAAGAAAACATCCTTGTAAATGGGTTAGGAAAATTAAGAAAAAGAAAATTAGAAGAAATCTTAAATATTTTATCGTATGGAAGAAAATGTAAACATTAAGAGACTATTGAATAACTCTATAGATGAATTAGGCTTCAAATCAGAAGGTGAGATTAAATATGGTTGGAATAAAAAAACAGCAGGAATAAAAATTAGAGACACGAGAGATCAATTGTTTTGGTTCAGAGTTCAGTATAGAAGTAAGGAGCAACAACTCGATAAACTATGGTTTGGTGAACTGGATTCAGCAGATTTTAATGACATTAAAAAACCCCGACTGATTGGGTACAATGAATGGGAAACAAATTCTTTATTATATAGAGCTGATATTCTCGAGTATATATCATGTGAAATTTGTTCACCTTCTCCAGATTTGAGGATAACCCTTCCTCTTAGTGAAAAATGGTTTGAAGATTTAGTGCACTCGTTAGAAAACTTAAAAGTCAAACGTACTGCGAGAGTTAATGTTAGACAAGAATTAATTGATCGAAGAATAAGAGAGAGATTTGGAAAGAACATTGACACACGTATAACTAACTGGATAACTATTCATGGTGATTTGCATTGGGCAAACTTGACTCAGCCAAATTGTTGGATTTTAGATTGGGAATCTTGGGGCAAAGGTCCTATAGGTCTTGATGTTTCTTTTCTTTACTTTTTTAGTTTATTACAACCTCAATTAGCTGAGAAAATATATAATATGTTCAAAGAAGATTTAGAATCAAGGGATGGGAAAATTTCTCAACTGTTTGCTTGCGCTGAATTGTTAAGGATGATTGAACTACATAATGATCATCCGATGTTGAAAGAGCCTTTAAATATTATTGCATCAAATCTAATCTCGAGTTTCGCTGCTATATGACTTTAACTGTTACTATAGTAGTATCATCCGAATTATCTTTCCGAAAAGCCAGATCACATATCGTTTCGGCAGAACAATAAGGATTCTGATTAACAAGATCAACCATTTCTATTTCATTTAATTCCGTCCAAACACCATCTGTACAAGAAATGACTATACTTCCAGTTTGCAATTCAATTATTCTTTTAGAATATTGAATATAACCAATATCAAATTTCTTTTCCCCTAAAGATTTTGAAAGATTTTTTGACATTGAGTTATTTCTAATAGATTCAATAGTTGGGTTCTTTACCATTAACTTCTTTCCGACTTCAGTATCGTCGCCTGTCAAAATGTCTATTTTGCCTTGATTAAAAATGATCAATCTGCAATCCCCAATATGGCTGAATTGAATCCCTTCACTGTTTAAATATAAAATTGTTAACGTAGCTCCCATAGATCTATTGCCAGCTTTCTCTAACATGTCATTGTTTGCAGAAACTATGGAATCTGCAAGTGTTATACTGTCAATTTTTTCACTATTGATTAGATATTTTAAAGATGAGTCAATCGCAATGTGACTTGCTTCTGCTGAATCAACCAGTCCGCCCATTCCATCAGAGATTGGTATAATAATTTCTTTAGAATTATCTTTGAGAAAATTCCCTTCCCTTTGAATTATTGCATAGCAATCTTGATTCTCAGTTTTTCTTCTGTTTGTACTAGCAATGGATTTATGACTAATAATAAAGTTCACTACAATAATTTAAATGAAAAATAAGGATTCATTTACATCCAAACTAACCCTTTTAAAATAATTAATTAATTAAGCGTTTAAAAGTGTGTAACATTAATAAAGAGGTATTTATTATTTCCCTATTTAAATTTTATACTTTATAATATTGTAATTTGAAATGTTGATTCTAAAAGTCATTTGTGATATTAGTTTACAAATCTCTGTATGGGGCGATAGCTAAGGTTATAACAAAGTTCTGATAAGTGGAGAATTGATTTATAGATGAATGAAGAAGCAAATTAAATATACATCTAATTAAAAATCGTTCCCAAATCGTTCCCATATATTCGGTTAGATAAACAGTTTGAAAATAAAAAACCCTCTAAGTGGTTATAACTTAAAGGGTTTATGTTTGTGCATCCTGGGGGACTCCAACCCCCGACCTAATGATTAAGAGTAATGCAAGAATAATTTAATTTAATTGATCATAATTTACTCGGCACTCGAACTCATGATCTCCTTTGAAAATTAAATATAAAATATTTTTTATAATGTTTATATTTATTGTATTACAATCATTAAAATATATTCTATGAATCCTGAAGATGAAGACTTTTCAAAAATGAGGAGGAGGAATGAAAATTTCACATCAGAGCACATATTATTTAACAATTATCCACTTAAAGATTTCTTAGGTTTAACTCCTTTCGAAATGCACTCAATAATTTATGACCCATTTGGTGATGATTCAGAATTTCAAGTAAAAATAGTTGAGGATGATATTCAAGACAAAATTCCATTCTTTATGTTAGCAGAAGAATTGCTGTTAATAATTTATAGGGCTCGAAAAGTAAAATTAACTTCCAAAGGATTTTTACCCCTGAAATACTGCGATGAATTGGGAAGAAAGGAAATTATTAAAGAAAGTATTTATGAATTACCGGAAAGAAAAAGGATTGGTGAAGATTATTTACCTTCATTTAAAGCAGCAAGGATTGCATTAATGTTAGGGGAATTAATTACATGTAAAAATAATAAGATTATAGTGTCGGACTATGGCTTTCAATTACTGGAAGATGGAGATCGACACGAACTTTTTAAAATTATTTTTTACGCTTTTACAGAAAAATTTTTATGGGCTCACCTTGATGGTCATGGAAGCGCATTAATAGGACAACTAGGGTTTGTTTTTTCTTTATCGATGCTAAAACATTATGTTGAAACTAGTAGGGATTTAATTTTTTATGCAAACAAATATAGGGATGCATTCCCATTATTAATGAATTATCTTAAAGATTATTCTTACTATTCTAAAGAAAAACAATTTCTATCTTGTTATAGATTACGTGTGTTTGAAAGATTTTTTCAATGGTTTGGTTTTATTAATGTGGATGAATTTGATTTACTTAATACGGAAAAATGCAGGTATTGCAAGACAAATATTGTTGATAAATTATTAATAACGCCTGAGCTATTCAAACAATTTTTATGATAGAGATTACATTTTTATTTATTCTAACTAATAATTCTAATTAATGAACGATTATTTGAATGCGGAAAAAGATTTCCCAGAACTATTAACATTATTTGAAAAACTCATTATAACTTTAGAAGGTGAAAAAGCAAATAAAGAACATCTTGTTTATGCTCATGGTTTAGGCATTAAAATTTTTCGTATGCTGACCGAGGTTCATATTTTGTACAGCGGAACTCAAGTTACATTTGAAGATAGAAAACATTTTTATATAGATGTTAATTCTATCCTTGTATTAATTAGAGTTATACTTGAGGGATTTGCAGTTTTTTATTACATATTTTGGGATTCTAAAAACGATGAAGAAATAGAATTTAGATTTATTGTTTGGAAATTAAAAGGATACTTGGAAAGACAAGGGTTTCATTCAGAGATGAAAGAAAGTAAACTAAAACTTGAAAATGAAAAGAATGAAATTGCAATAATGAAAGAGTGGATTACTGCGAATAAATTGTTTAATCTTCATGATAAAGTTGATCAAAATAGAATTTTAAGTGGGGATTGGAAAATTGGTCAGAAAATTCCGGAACTAATGGAAAAATCTGGTTTTAATAAAGAATATGTTGGGAAGATTTATTCTTATCTTTGTGGATTTTCTCACAATAGTTGGTCTAGTGTAATGCAATCCTATGAAATGAAGACGATTGAACTACAAAAAGAAATTGTGTTCCCTTCCATTCAGTTTGCTCTCATGGTACTTGCAAACGTAATATACTGGTATCAACAAATGTCCTCGAAAACCAAATTCATTTTTGAAGAAGATAAATATAGATACGATTGCACCATTGCATGGCGAGATTTTGGTTTGCACATGATGTCTTGTGAGCATGAAGTAATGATGTTCATCGTAAAATATAATTCTAGCCTTAAGAATAGATTATCAAAAGAAAAATCCTTTAATGAACTTGGTTTTTCGGAGATTGAAAAGATAAAATTAATTGAAGATTTTGCAGCAAAAAAATTCTACCAGATTGAGAATTTCTCTCTACCTGAGATTAAGACAATAGGCGATTTAATAAATCAATACCTTCGAGTTAGAGAAGAGTTGAATGGTAAAGATGATGATTGAATTGTTTGAGTCAAAAAGATGGCAATTTCTTGAATAAATTCTACCCAGATTCTACCAGCCGCGAATTCTTGAGTAAGATTTGAAAAATAAAAAACCCTCTAAGTTATTATACTTAAAGGGCTTATTCTTGCGGAATCGACGAGACTCGAACTCGCGACCTCCTGAGTGACAGTCAGAGTTTAAAAAACTTGAATGTACATGAAAATCGTTCCTAGATCGTCCCCAAGTTTGTTTAATGAAAGAACTTTATAAATTATAAACCCTGTAAAGTCATATGTTTACAGGGTTTATGTTTTGGTGCGTCCTGGGGGACTCGAACCCCAGACCTAATGATTAAGAGCCATTCATTCTTCCAGCTGTTGCCAAAGTTAAATGAACCTAAGAGACATTATTTCAAAGAGCGGTTTACCTTCTTTATACCAAAGACTAGCATCTCTATGGCGCAATCAATGGAATTTCCATACTGATTGTTTAAACCTTTGAATTTTCGAGTTAAGGAATTTCGGATTATCAGACCAGTATGGGAATACTAAGTTTGTCAGAAAGCCACAAATGCGGTTGCCGTCGGAACGGCTGTGAAATCGTTGCAAGAGATAACCAAGAATAACATTGAAGCCTTCCTATTATGATACCTAAAGATCCTCTATATCTTCTGATAGGATTTATTCAGTTCTATATGAAATACTGTGGGTAATTAAAATTCAATTTACCGTTAAGAAAGTAAATCATATTGATAAAGTTTTGAACTAGTTACCTCTTGCTCTTCTTTTTGCTAATTATATTTTATTATTAATTCCTTCCATAACGCCATTAGCAATTGTGACTCTATATAATTTACCATACCATTGAATAAATTTTTATTCTTAATGCAAATTTTACTAACTCTGCTATCTTTTTCCCATGCATCATCGCCTCGTATAATAAATTTTACTTTTAAAATGTCTTGCAATACCAAAAGGAAACTTTGAGATTTGAATTTCAGAACATTTAATGAGTTGAAATTTCTTTTATTTGCGCCAACAAATCAGCCGGAATACCATAAGAATAGTTTGAGACTATCTGTTGAAACACCTGTTTACGCTTATTAGAATCATTCAAATCTTGCTTTCTGGATTTTATTAACTTACTAAGTTCATAGACATTATGGTAGGTTGGATAAGCTTTTTCAGATGCTTCAAAAGAAGATATTGCATTATCATATTTACTACTTATCAAGTTCTGAAATCCTTCCCTTTCTTTCTCTGAAGCAATTTGAAGAGCACTTTTTTCTTTATTTATAATATCAAAGCCAGTAGTACCGGCACTCTGTAACTGGGTGTTTGCAGAATTAAAAAGTCCGGTAAAAAGCCTTGCTGCTTCTTCGTCGGTAAGAGAAAGTCTAATTAAATTTATTGTAAGCTCTTTTTTTGTTTCATCTTTTTCCATTAAATCTGGAAAAAGATCATGGATAAATGTGAAACGAATTGTTCTTTCCTTGGATTCTTCAAGGGAAGCTGCTCTCTCTTTTAGTTTTTCTTCAAATGCTAGTTGTCTTATTTTAAAATTTTCTTCTGTAGCATCAATTTGGCCCTTAGTGTATGAATTCCAAATAGTTAAAACTACAGTAATAACTGAAGTTACAATACCCACCCAGACTGTAATTCTATTTGCTGAAATATTTTGATTATCAGACATTTTAATTTAAAAAAAGGAATAAAAAATATTTTCTTTTCTTTTGAAACAATTTATGAGTTTTTTATTGTTTTAATATTCCTTAGGCTCATTTGGTCCAACCTGAACCACCATATTAATAGTCTTTCCTTGACTTCTAGCACATTCTGTAAAATTTTTTTTAGCAACATCAAAAGCTTCTGTGTAATCCTTTGCTTCATTTAAAACTCCCTTCCACAAAGTACTTATATGATGATCTTTAATTTTTATCCACTTTTTGTCAGATAAACACTTATAAATTTTTTCGCGAATTCCATCAACACTATTCGCATTATGAATTACTGCATGAACTAATATCCATAATTTCATTTTTTACTCCTTTTAAGTTATTGTTTAAATTTATTCGTTTCCTTTTCTCATTGTAGGGTTTGTATTTCATGATTCATTCGTATAACCATTTTCACTAGAATAATTATGTTTAGTATTTCGTTTTGCCATGACGTTTATATTTTAGATTAAAAAATATTTTTTTATTTTAGCTAATTGATTTTAATTAAATTATTAAAGTGGTAAATTATTGCGCCATGAATTAAATATGACCCATTGTTTCAACTATTGTCCAATATAATTCTTAGTTTTTGTTATCATTGCTCGGTTTATAGTATCGGTAATTATTATTTACAAATTTATCGTTTGATTTTTCGGCTCAATTTGCATCCTTTCAATAAAGTCAGTTCCAGCATAGTCAGCAGCAACAAATGCCTAGGCGTCACTCATAATTAGTATAATTTGATTTGCAGTTTAGTTGAAAACAGGTTGACTTGAACTTCTCAGTTTATTAAAAAAACTAAACATTTAAAAATTCTTTTCATAATTATTCTAAATTAATTAAGACTTATTTTTTATAAGATTTATTTACAATTTAAAATCGACAAAGATATACATATTATTAAAATATATTCTTTCTAGCAAAAACTGAGTATGTTATTTTATGATGTCTTTATTTGTCAAGTTATGGCTATTTATAATTTATGAATTCTCAATTAATCTAGATAAGTCTTTCCCAACAGAAGTCATATATGCAAATACCCTGGTAAGAGACTTGAAATCAAGGGTGCTAAAATCGTTAAGGAAGTTGTAAAGGTACTAAATGGTGTGGCCTTCACATCTAATTCTTCAATATATGATTCTATTTTCATTTCATTTACATCAAAATCCCTTGTAATTTTTTTGAGTTTATCAATTATTTCAATCGTCTTAATTTTCAGATAAAACTGAACGGGAAGATAGATAAATGCTAAAAATACTGTAAAAAATAAGCCGTAAGAATAAACAATTTCGACCGGAAAAATATCAAACCCTTTAACTTCTATTGTTTCGCCTATGGATTCTCTAAGAGCACCGGTTGTTAAGACAGAAAATGCAATGATAGTTGCCAATGAATAAAGTAAGATCATGGTAATTAAATCGAGTTTCTTAAATAGTGAGATAGTTACATTTATGTCCTTTTCTACTTCCAAATTTTTACTCAAACTATCAGCAGCTTTCGGAATCATTAGTAATACTGCTACTCCAAAGACAGAACAAGCCAGAGGGATGAAATTCAAAATGTCTACGATTATACCGATTTTAAACAATATACCAAAATCAGTAATTATGTCCACCGCGCTGAGTAGTTTTTGGGAAGTGATATGGATAAAATAACAAATAATACCTATAATAATAGCTAGTAGAATGTAAACAGATATTTTCCAAGCTCTAAAATTATAATCTTTAATAAATATATTAATTAATTTACAGTACATAGGTAAAAGACCTATAGAAATTGCTATCATAATGGAAATAAGCATCCCCCACACAAGAAAGCGGGGATGACGATTTAAAAATAAATCCTCGGATTGATATGCAAAAAAACTAATTTTGGAAGTATCAATTGTTTTATTTTGCAAGGTATCTTTAATTACTACATCACTTTGGTTACTAAATACATCAGGGTATCTTAATTCTAATAAAAAAAATTCTTTTTCATTTTTAGAAAAAATTTTCAAATAATTTTTTGGGGTCAGATTTTGTTGAAAAAGATGTGGCAATATAATTATCATGACTATTAGACTTATTAAAACTATAGAAATTGAAGCATACACCAAACGGGAATTAACAATCATTTTTTTTAGAATTTAGACCCACCCTTATTTATAACTAAAAAGTATTTTGACTCTATATTTAATATTATAATAGATACTATGAAGAAGGTTTTAAATCGCACAATTAACTGTAATGATTTTTTCGTATCAACGAATCAATTTTTAACAGTTAGGCGAAATCGTTTAGCTGTTCTATAACACTAATAGTGTTACCTCAAAATTTCTTGTAAATGAACGACATGCCAGCCATACTAGAGGAAAGAGTGATTTACCGAGTCGATTCTAATTTGTTCACTCCTTATTAACTCATTAGCCTTTCTTTGAAGAAAAAATGTTACTACGACCCAAATTGCAACAAAAATTGAGGAATATTTCCAGATTAAATTAATAAAATTTTGGAATTTATTCATAATAACAAATTCAATAATTGATCTCAAAAATAAATTAGGTATTTCTAGTATTTTAAACTGTTCCTATTTTTCAATAAAAATAATCTCATTTGTATCAGCTTGAAAACTCAGGTGGTTATTTACTTGAAATATTAAGCTGGCCATTGGAACAATAGTGTTGTCTGCAAGCCGAACTTGATCATTTTCACTTCCTTTGAATTGCAGCCAATCTGTCAATTCTCCGCGAAATCCTTTTTCGACGGCTTTAAAATAATCTACACACCTTCTGAATAATTTTGGAAAAATAAGCTGCTCATTTGGTCCTTGAACAGAATTTATATTTTCTAATATAAATTCACGAGTGGTATCAAATTTCCAAATGCCTTTATTCTGAGATCTTGCAGTATCAGCTTCTTGTTTTAGAACGTCTCTTAATAGTCTTGGTAGTGAATCATATGCCAATAAGTATGCAAATCCGGCTTCTACCATTTTAAAATTAACACTTGTTTTTAACATTCCAGCGTCGATGCTTACCATATCTCCATCACGAAAATTCCCTTCAAGAAAAACAAAAGAAATAGGCCTTCCATGAGGTTCTAATCCATTTGTCGCAACAAACGCATTTAAAGTTTCTGGGTTACTACTCTCAACAGATGTATCTGGATGATCGGGATTGTGGGATTTCTTAAACGAAACCTTCTTAAAACCTAAGATGTTTTTCAACAAAAAATCACGAGCTTCAATACCCAGAGGTTGAAGCGAAGAACCATAATGAAGTTCAGGACTATCTATTCCATCAAATCTAAGCTGGACTGAACCGTCTCGGACAGAGGGCTTAAGAAGATAGCCTCTGTAAACATCGAGAAAAGCGTTGGGATTTTTTGATTTAAAGGCAACTGAATCCCCATCTGGTTGCCTTCCACTAAGAGTTAATACCCCTTCAACCATTTTGTAATTATTGTGGGGTTCACTTTTTTTTGTTAATTTTAGGCTATGGATTGGTGAATTTTGTTTTACAAAATGAATCGGTTTTATTACTTCTTCTATTGCTTTCATACTATTTTTCCCTTCGTTTTTGACCCGGAAATCTCGGGCACTATTATGAACAATTTTTTCAAAGTATATAAATCTGGTGGTTAGAAATCTTTCTCTTTATTATTTTGGATTTTCACTATTCCTTTTCCATTAAAATCATTGAGTTTAAGGAAGACAGATTTTGGCTAGCAGCCCTTAAATGGTCAGGTGCTCTGGGATCAATAGCTAAATTATTCAATTTCTTAATTAAATTATTAAGACGTTCCAAAACAACCTTCAATGCAACCTCAAATTCTTGTGGAAGAAAGACGTGTCTAACCATACTAAAAGAGGGACCACTTTTTTTTCCATTATTCTGTTTACCAAAAGGTAAAAATGTTAATGCTTCACCTAATGGTTTCAACACTCTTACCATTAGATTGATTGATAAAGAAGAGAATAACAATTTATTTTTCTTTTCAATATTGCTACTGCTGAAAGCATATTGTAATAGCCTAAGCATTAGATTATAGATGCCATCAAATAAATTTGATACCTCTTGAGTGTATTCATTAGTCAAAATTGTTCCTGATACATTTATTCCTAAATCTCCTCTATCGAAAACAATGGGATTGGAAATTATATTTCTAGCCGGCTTAAATCTGCTGTTTTCTCCTAATAAAGAGCTATATTCTTTCTCAATACTTAGGAACATTCCAAAGTGACAATCTTCTCGGTCTATTTTTGTACCTTCTCCTTGTTCAGTAATTTGTTCTATTGCTTTTATTGCTGAGGCTTTATCAAATACCTTAACAATATTTGTAAAATCGATTGATTCAGTATCAATCTGGTTATTAATATTGCCTATGAATAGTTCTTTTTCATCTAATCTTTTAAAACCATTCTCAATGATTTCGTAGAGATCCCCTACGGTTTTAAAGTTGAATTCAGAATCACTAACACCACTAAAGTTTTCCTTAATATAATTTTTTTCAGAGAGGTTACTTGGATATTCATACAAAATAAATCGTTTTAGGGCATTTAAACTAAATGGTTCCAATTTCAGAGGAATTCCTAAAGGATAATATTTGCTTTTCTGAGGAAAATTAGGTCTGAAATAGTACGGCGTACCTCCGATTGAAGTCAATAAATTCCAGACTTGAGCGAGATGAAACATTTCTTGCGAAGCAATGAAGAATATCTGGCTTGCCCATTGTTTCACTTTATGCAATTCTGTTGTTGACAAATCTTCATCTAAGCTATTTTTCAAACTAAACGCAGAATATAAATAAGAGCAGGCAAGTCCGTGTTCGAGTTCACAAGCTTCACTTAAGAGTGTTAAAAGATCAGATCTATTTTCTACTTGGGATTTGTAAAGTATCAAAAGAGTTAAATATTATTTAATTCGAAAATGTTTTTTAGTTCGTCTGCCAAGCGCAAAGTTAAGGCAGCAACTGTTAAAGTGGGATTTGCTGTTCCGCCTGTAGGAAAAACGCTTGGGCCGATAATGTATAAATTCTTAATATCATGAGATTTACAGGATTTGTTAACTACCGAGTTTCCTGGATTATTTCCCATTCTGGTAGTACCCATAATGTGCCCGGCACCCGAATATTTATTTCGATCTTTAAATATTGTATATGATTCCAAGTTCATCTTTATAAATATTGCCTCCATAACAGTCCATGCATATTCAAAACCTTTCTTAGTATACTCATCAACTTTAAAATTTATCTTTGGTCTAGGAATACCAAACTTAACGTCAGGTGTGCCTAAAGTTACATAATTATTTTCGTCTGGAAGAACTTCAGTTGAATAACTAAATCTGAATTGTCTGGTAATTTTATCCTCGATAGTCGTTCTTAATTGAATCCCGAAAATTTTTTTATCAATTGTGTCTTGAATCGTTTTTTGAGGTGATTCTGCTCTTCCCCAAGCATCATTGCCTAGAGAAATTCTAAAGGGGGCACTTTGTTTTCTTAAATCACTGTCTCTAAATACATCTATCCCAGATGTAGTAGGAGGTCCTCTAAATGGAAACATCTGTGTTTTGGATAATCCTAACCCATACCCCTGTAGATGATCCATTAAGTATTTGCCAACCGTTTTACTTGAATTTGCTAAGTTAGAATTCAAAAGTAAAATAGAACTTTCAATTGCATGGGCAGCTAATATTACGATCTTACTTTTAATAGTTTTAACTTCGTTATCCCAATTCTTAAAATGAACGTTTGCAATTTTTCCTTCTTCATCTTGCTCCAATTTAAAGACAATTGTTTTTTCTCTAAATTCCACTCCATTTTTAATTGCTTTTTTAAGATGGACAGTCGCATCATATTTCGCTTGTATAGGACAAATTGGAACGCAACTTGAATTTCCCGCACATGAAGGTCTCCCATCGTATAGTTGAGAATTTCTTGCTTGCGGGGTACTCAAAACATGAATTACTTTATCTTCAATAGTAATCCCATCGATTGCATTTTTAATTAAGCCATCACTATAACTTTGCCAAATCTTATTCATAGGGAAGGGTTGTGATCTGTGACCTCCCAATAGGTCATTCCATTCTTCATGATCTCCTGACACGCCAATCTCTCGTTCGACCTCACAATACCATTTTTCTAAATCGTTATAGGTAATAGGCCAATCTTCACCTACTCCATATAATGTTTTAATTTTAAAATCATTTGGTACTAATCTAGGAACATTTCCAAGCCAGTGCCAAGTTGTTCCACCTGCCAACTTTTCATAGGTACTTTTGTATTCATCGGGACTATTTAACTGATCATAATATTCATTTAGACTTTTATCCGTATTATCCGGAGTTTGTAAATAATTCATGGAGTTTTTGAAAGGGGAACCCGGAGATTTGTTGACGGCAGAAGCAAACTCAATGGACATAGCAGTTCTTTCATCATTTCTTTGAGCACCGGCTTCTAAGATTATGATTTTAAAATGTTTGTCAGAAAGTTTATATGCGAGCAAAGATCCAGCAATTCCTGAACCAATTATTACAATATCGTAATCTTCCATGTTACTTTTTATAACTAGTTTTCTGGTTTATATTTCCAGTATCCGAAGTATCCGCCACTTAGTCCTGGCGGATGCGCATGTATTGTTTTCCAAAGTAAAGCATTATAATAATCTTCTGCTTCAAGTGTTATCGTTTTATCTCTTTTATGAAACTCTCCAGAATACCAAAGAAGAATTATAGTTTTGATTAATTCAAACAAAATTTCATCGTGGGCTACTAATTTACTAACTGCTTCTTGCTCAGAAACAGAAATTTTCAAATTTTCTTCGAATTGAAGCATGAGAATATCAAACTCTTTGGAATATTCAGCTTTTATCTTAAAAAAATATTTTTTAATTATTTTTTCTTCGAGGTTCTCAAAGCCGGTTAATACAACTGAAAGCTTTCTAAATTGTTGTAATTGCATGATAGGTTATTCAATGCTAATATTTTACTTATCTGAATTAATTATATGTAGTTTTACAGTATTTGCAAAAGTTTCAGGGAAATTTTAAGTACGCTAACTATAAAAATTTATTCTTTTGCCTTTTGTGCTTGTATAATTAACTCTCTTATTCCAAATTCACCGTTGTTATTCAAAAATGCCTTATTGGGTTTCCAATTTGGATTTTGCGAGAGATATGAGTGTGAATCCCCTAAAAGCAATCCAACAAAGATTTCTGTGACAATTCTTCCTCCCACCGGTCCTAATTTAATTGGATCCCAATCTTTTCCATGAAACCAAGTATTCTGTGCTTCTGCTAAAATATAATACCAAAGGGGTGCATTATCTTTAAAATTAGGAAATGTTTCAATCAGCGAGATATTTGTAACGCTGTCTTTTTTGTTGCTTTGTCAATTTTAAGATCCGCATCCTCAATAGGCTCAATTCCCATGAAGCGAGCAACATCTTGTCCCAAGGGTAAACCCATTTGAAATCCTCTAATAAGGTTTCGTTCTGCAAGTGAAGGATGACTCCCTCCAATGGAAGGAGGAAGGTTACCAAGTTTTTGACTTAGCTCT